>DASXUA010000235.1:0-11535 GCA_036505095.1 Phycisphaerae bacterium | reverse complement strand
ACGATGATCGGGCTGTATTGAATGGCGCCTTGACTCAGCGTGCCGGCCGCGCCGATGCCCGCGGTGACGGACGCATCGGTCCCGGTGTCGAGCACGTCGGTGTACGGTTGTCCGGGCTCATAGGGATTCGCCGCCGCGATGGGCGGATTGGCCGAGACAATTTGAACGGGCACGGCCAGATCGAAGTGCACTGCGTCGATACCGACAATGGAGTCGATCACGCCATCGCCAGGCACCAGCTCGAACGTGATGGTTTGAACCGTATCGCGTACCTCCGCCGGAATGCCCAGCGATTGAGTGGTGAAGTAGACGTCCGTGGCGGTCAGGCTGAACGCGCCCAGGAGCGTGCCGCCGATGCGCACATTCAGCAGATCGTCGGCACTCGGATCGGTGCGCCAGGTATCGAACACGAGGTATAGCGCGTCGAAGGGAATGTAGGCCCGGTTATGAACGCGGTTGGCGTTGCCCGCGCTCAGCCGCAGGTATCGATTCCCACCGCTTTCGAGCACGAGGTCGCCGCCGCCGCCGCCACCGTGTTCCGACCAGCCAGGAACCTGGCCGCCATCGAAGCCGCCCTGGAAGTCGTGGTTGGCCACAAGCTCGGGATTCCATTGAGGTGACCAGCCGCCGGCAGTCACCTCGTCGGCTGTCAGCCCCAGACTCGCCAGACCGCTGGCATTCGGATTCCCGGTGGCTGGGTCAACCAGCGCGGGGTTGCTGTAGACATGGCTCTGGTTGGCGCCGTAGAAAACCGGCGGCGGCTGCGGCACCTGCTGATTCGCCGGCGCGAAGGGGCTGAAGCGCCAACCCGTGCTGGTGTAGTAGCCGGCCGGGAGCGGTCCGCTCGGCGCGGGGCAGCCGGCCGGCAGCGAACCCAGAACCGTTCCCCGATAGAAACAGTTCCATACGTAGGTGTGATCGCCGGAAGCGTCGAAGATGCTATACGAATTCAGCGGCGGCAGATCGGGCGGCGCGCTGAGGAACCGGTTGTAGGCGCCGGAGATCGGCCGCCCGACAGGAACCAAATTATCCGGAAAGAAACTGCCGTTGTGTCCGCGCGTCTGATAGTACGTGTCGGCGAAGAGCACGTTTTCCCAGACCGACGCGCCATATCCGCTCGGCGCGCCCAGAGTGAACTGGGCCTGCTCACAGTCGACGGGCACTACCGGTTGATCGAAATCGTGAGGATCCAAATAGGTGACCTGATCCACGGCGACGCCGTAGCGCGCCAGCCGTTCGACACACTCGCTGTTGACGGCGCATCCGAAGCTATGACCGATGAAATGCATCGGCACGCCGGTACCATTCTGCGGATCGGCCACGCGCAAAGCGACGAGCAGCGCGAACAGCGCGTCGCCGGCGGCCTCGGTCCAGCCGCTGGAGGTCTCGTTGGATTCCGGCGCCCAATCGAACAGCAGCACCAGATGACCGATTTGCCCGCTGACGCCGGCGGCCGGCAGGTTGATCGATCCGCTCGACGAATTACCATCGAACATCGCCGCGCCGTTGTCACCGCCGACGATGTCGTAATCCAGGAGCCAACCCGTGCCCGGAATGGCGTTGTAGATGTCCACCGCCAGCGGCCGCAGCGAATCGCCGCCGCTGTCGGAAATCTGATAGCCGTGTGTGATGATCGTGGCGTTTTGGATGGTTTGCAGATTCATGCGCGCGACGACGGTTTCCACCGAAAGCGGCTGCGCCAGCGCCGTCCGGCTACCGCCGAGCAAGACCAACACGATGCCCGCCAGCGCTCGTTTCATGCAAACATCCCTCGCAGCGCGCGTCGCGCTATGGTGGGCAGGCGTCGGCGGTGGTGCCGTTAAAGACCTGCGTCGTATTGATGCCGTTGAGCAACTGCACGATTCGCAGAAGGTCCTGCGTGTTGACCATGCCCATGCGGTCCACGTTATAGCGCGCCAGATTTACCGGCAGATTGGCAGTGCCGTTGTTCAGCGCCTGCACGAGTGCCAGCAAATCCTGCGTGTTGGAGAACGTGTCCAGATTCACGTTGCCCGGATGCGAACGGTATTGCAGCTTCTGGCCGTCCGCGAACGAAATGGTCGTGCAGCGCAGCGGCGGAATGGGTGCGCTCAGCGAGATATCGAACGTGGCGCTGTTGACGGCTGTGACGGCCGTCACGGTTGGACACATTCCTCCGGTGCAGGAAACGGTCACATTGCTGGCGCTCGGGGTTGGCGAAGGTGGGCTGCCGAAAGTGACGCGAATCGGAGCATACTGGACCGGTCCTTGCGGAGGTGTGCCCGTAGCGCCGATCCCCTGCGTCAGGGATGAGCCCACGCCGGTCTGCAGGATGTCAACGAACGGTTGGCCGGGCTGGTACGGGTTGCTGGTGCCGGTCGGCGGGTTGCTCCCGGCGATCGGCACGGCCGGCGCGGTCTCGAACGCGCCCATGTCTACGATCGGCGGAGCGCCCGCGCCGGTGTCGGGAGTGGCGGGATCGTCGACAAAACGCGGTCCGCCGGCCAGATCGATGGGGGTGGGCTCGGCCGTGTTGCCATCGGCGTCCAGATCGGCGAAGTCCGGCGGCACGGCGCCGTTGTTGCCCGCATCGATGCACGGCGAGCCGTTGGCCAATTGGCCCTGCGCATTCAGCAGCGGATTCTGCATGAGGTTGCCCGCGCCCCATCCCAACGTGCAGCCGGGATTCACGAAAGCTGCGGCTTGTCCGCCCTGCACGTCGCAATACGAAATCGTCGGCTGCGACGGGCAGGCGAACAGCGCCAATTCAGGACCATTCGGCGAGTTATCACCCCAGAGCACGCAGTTGGTCACCACTGGGCTCGCTTGATAGATGTAAACCGCGCCGCCGTATTGACTACCTGAGTTGGAATAGAGCGTGCAATTCGTAATCGCCGAGTTGCTGAACGCGCAGCAGATTCCGCCACCGAAGCCGGCTTGATTGCCGCTCAGCGCGCAGTTGATGACCGTCCCGTTGCTGCCTTCACGATAGAAAATGCCGCCGCCGGTGACCACGGCCATATTGCCATCGAATCGGCAATTGACGATGCTCGCATTGCTGTTGAATTCGCAGTAGATGCCGCCGCCGCCGCAGTTGCCGCAAGCGCCGAACGCCAGGTTCTGCGTGAACGCGCAATCGGCGATGAGCGGGTTGCTGCTGTTCAGACAGAACATCCCGCCGCCGCCATAATCTGCCGCGTTGGATTGGAATGTGCACGTGCGCACGGTGGGACTGGCAGCATCGGCAAACAATCCGCCGCCGCGATCGTCATTGCTCGCTCCGTTGGCATTGCCTCCGGCGATGATGAAACCATCCAGCAGCGCAGCCGGACCGACGCCTCCGGCGGCCGTGACCACGTGATAACTGTTCTCGCCATTGTTGGCGAAGTTAGGGCCGTCGTTACCATTGAGGTCCCCGCTGAGGACCGTGAGGTTAACCGCCGGATTGCGCTGCGCAAGACTCGTCTCTCCGCCGGAAAACCCGCCGTAAATCGAAACGCCCTCGATCAGCCCGAAACGTGCCGACCGATCACCGCCCACAGGCGCCGGCTTGTAGGTGCCGGCCGCGACCCAGATTTGTGTCGTGACGCCGCCCGACGCCGCGGCCGCGGTCAATGCATCACGCAGCTCGCGAAACGCATCCGCCCACGATGTCCCGTTGTTAGCACCCGTCGCGTCGAACTTGACGTAGAGAATCGGCGGGTAATCGTTATCCAGTATTGTGAGCGTGCACGGATTGGTGCCCACCACCGTGGCGTTCACTGCGCCGCTCAAGGTCAGCACCGCGAACTCGGGAGGTTCCGGCAAGGAATCGTCGATGAGCGGGACGGTGAACGTTTTCGGCCCCGACTGCCCCGGCAGCCACGTCAGCGTTCCAGTTGTCGACAGATAATCCAGCCCGGCCGTCGCGGTGCCATCCGCCGTGCTGTAGTTCACCGTCACGGTCTGCGCTGCCGGCGTGCTCAGATTGACGGTGATGACGGCGCTCGTACTTTCTGGGTAAACGTAGGGCTGGCTGCTGAAGCTGATAAACGGCAGGTTGCACGCGGCCGCGGCCGCCGCGCAGTCATCGTCCCAGAGGATCGTGCAGCAGAACGGATCGAATGCGCACACCGCGTTGCAGCAGTTGGCATCGTTGCAGCCGGGCGTGCCGTTGGGGCTGGGCTCGGCACAATTGTTGGCACTGCCCGCACCGCAGGGGTTCGCCGGCATCTGCGGCACGATCCGGATCGTGCCCTTGCCCGAATTATAAAGCGGGAAGGGCCAGTAACCGCCGACGCGGATCTTGTAGCACCCGCCCGGGTTGGCCGTGAATGTGACCTCGGACTTGAAGTTGGGAATCCCGCCGCTGCAACCGAGCAGGTTGGCATTGTTCACCGGGCAATTGCAGCCGTCATACACGGCCAGCTTGGTCAGAAAGTCCTGACCGAGCACCGTTACTGTGACCTGCGCCGGGGCCAATCCCGGATAATGATAGTTATACCAGATGTCGCTGTAGATCTGCGTCGAGCCGGCCCCGCCGCAGCCATTATTGATCACCGGTCCGTCCGTGGTCGCACCGGCGCTGCTGAACGGCGTGACGCCGTCGCTGATGTCGATGCGGTTCTCGCACCAGTCATTGACCACGGCGCGATAGTCCTCCACCTCGCCGCAAAGCGCCCCGCCCTTCTCCTGGTTCAGCGCGCGGGCGTCCTCGTCGGCCTCCTTGTTGGCCAGATCAACCGTGGTACCGGCTGCCTCACCATAATTGAGCCGGAAGCGGAAGAAGAAGTTGTTCACATGATTGCACGGCAGCGGAACGTTGAACGTGTAGGCCTTGGTGTTTTTGCCGAACACGTCCAGGAAACCCTCGCCGGCGTCAAAGACGCCGTTATTGTTCGCGTCGGTGAACGGCTCGCCGAGCGTGTACTGACCGTCCGCGCCGAAGTCGATCGGATCGATCGTTTGATCGATGATCTTCTCGGCCGGTGCCCACATGCTGTCGCCGTTCCAGTCGGCCCAACCCGTCAGATATAGCCGGCGCTTCGGATCGGTGAAGTCGTAACGTGGCAAGCTGTCGGCCGCATCCTCCGGCAAGCTGACCGTCGTGTTCGGCGGATTCGGCAGGATCGCACCGCCGCGCGCCGCAATGGAACTGCTGATCGTTACGGTGATCGGAATAGTCGTATTGGGTCCGCAAATGCGCGGGAAAGCCGGGATCATCACGCCGTCGTCGCGCAGGTCGGTATCCGAGAAGCGCAAGTTATCGATGATATCCTCGTCGGTACCCTGCCCAAAGATGATCAGCGGCAGGAACAGGCAGCCGAGGTTGTAATCGCCCTTGGCGTCCACCTCGCGACTCGCGCCGGGCCGCATGGCGTTGTCCAGCCCCAGCCATTCCTGGTGAATATCGAGATGCCGCGCGCCCATCTGGGCTCGCAGCGACGGGTAGTGTCCCATCCCATCATCCGGCGCGTCGCCGAAGTCGGAGCCGATCAGGTAGTCCTCGACCTCACCGTAGCGCGCCGCACCGCCGATCAATCCGGGCACCGGCATGGCTGCCAGCGAGCGCATCGACGGCAAGGAACGGAACATGGGCAGCGGATCATTGCGGCCGACGTTCTCGCCGTAGTCCAGACGAACGCGCGCCCAGATCGCGCCGCAGCCGATGATTCCCACGGGGATGTTGCTGCGGAAAGTAGCGGCATTCTGATCACCCGCCAGCGGCAGCAAGCGCATCGTATTTGCAACCGCGGTTCCACCCGGTGCCGCGGCACCCTGACTCTCGATTCTCCACGGCTGCCCGTCCGCCGCCAGGGCGCGTGGGTTGATCTGCAGCCCATTGATCACGTGTTCCTGATTGGCTTCCTCCCACATGCCGTTGCCGTTCCAGTCAATCCACAGGTTGACAAAAAGCGATTTGTCTTCCAGCGCCGTGCCCGCCGGATCCGTGGCAGCATTCTGGCCGTAACGTGTGCTGGCGCGCTCGTGCACGCGCACCGTGAATTCGACCTTGCCCGGCGTGGCATTAGGGTTGGCGGGGTCGCGGCGGTAGGTCAACGGGAAGAACGTCGCGCCGTCGTCGCGGCCGTCACGGTCCTGGAAGTTCTTGCGGTTGGTGACGCCGTCAACGTCCACGCCGGCGTCTCCCGTCAGCGCTTCCATATCCGCATTGTGCTCGGCGGTCACGCCCTTGAGATTCGGATTCGGATTCATCGGCGGAAGTCCGGGCGGATTGAGCTTACCGAGCCATTCGAGGGTGGTGTTGTGGTGCCGGGCGCCATTCTCGGGCATCGCTCCGGCGCCGCGGAGCAGCGTCGGCTTTATGGCGGCGTCGCCATAGTCTGGCGGCACGACCTGAAACACGAAATCATCGAACGTGACTCCGGATACCGCGCCCGTGCGCATTAAGGCCGTGTCGAGCCGCAGGTTGAAGATCGGCTTGTCCGCGACCGCCGCCCCGCGTTTGCGAATACTAAGTGTCTTTGGCTGTCCCCCGGCATACAGATCCGCGCGCTGGATCGAGAAGGTCAGCACGTACTCGCCGCGATTGTTGGTCTGCGTACCGACCGGCACGATCCCGGTCAGTGGCTCTTCTTCGACGATTTGACCGGGAGCACCGCCGGCCACCGGCGCGGCGTCCATCGAGGCACCGTCACTGGCCATGTGCACACCGCGCTCCAGGCGCTGATCCGAGCGGACGCCCTTGTAGGCGGTGATGTTCGGTGCTAGGGGCATCAGGTCATCCCCGCCACCGGGCATTGCATCCGGGCCGTTGGTACCGGCATCCGCCAGTTGCGTGCCGTCCAACCAGATGGTCGCCTGGCGCTCGCTGGTAATGATCTCGAAGCCGTACCACTGCGTGGTGGCGTCGTTGATGACCGGGATCTGCGTAAAGCGATCGTCAAAACCATTGGGCATGTTCATCAGCGGCCCGCCCCCGATCAGATCGCGCCCCTGCTGCGCGGCCAAGCCCTGATTGGCGATCGAGAGCGTCGCTTTCCACAGATTCAGCCGTCCAAAACCGAAATTCGTATCCGGCCCGTTTCCGGCGTTATCGTTGAGGTGATCGCCGGCACCCGCGTTGGTTGTGCCCAGGTCATCGGCCGTGGCCATGACGAGCTGCGCAACGCGCAGGCGGCGCTGCGCCGCCGTAATGCCACCTCCGGAGAACAAGCCGGCCGGCAGCGCCCCGGCAACATTCTCGAGTTCAGCAATGGCGCCAGACACGTGCGGCGTGGCGAAACTGCACCCGTTGATCGCCGCGGAGAACGTGTACGCCGCACCGGCCGGAAAGTTTGCCTGCACCGAACGCACGCCTTGCCCGGGCGCAGACATGAGGACCCGCGTGCCGGTGTTGCTGAACGAAGAAGCATAGCGCTCCGGTCCGATCGGCAGGTTGTTGACACCCGTGGCTCCGACCGCCAGGGCCTGCGGATTCTCGGGGGGATCCTCGTCGACCACGCCGTCCAGGTCGTTGTCAACATTGTCGAGGGGATCCTCATCCACCGCGCCATCCAGATCGTCGTCAATGCCCGTGCCCGCCAAATTGGGTACCGTGAATATCGCGGGGAAAGCCCGCTCCGTGTCCTCCGCTTCATTTCCCGAACAGATGACGGCGATCTGACCCTGTGCAAAAACTCGCGCCAGACCGACGCGCAGCGCCGCGCGCGTAATCCGGACGCGGTTCCGCCCGGCGGCGGCATTCGGCGCCGGGGCGTTAAAGCGCCACGAGCAGCTCACGACTGATATGTTGGCGTCCATTCCGGCCGTGTTGAGCGAGTTGTTCAGGGACGCGTTCGTGAAGTCCGTTCGAATCGGACGCAGCGGCGTGCGCCATCCGGTGCCCAGGGTGAACACCGTCCCATCGCCCGAGCTGAGTTCAGCGACCCACGTTCCGTGAGGCAATCCCGCGATAGTATTGTCGGGAATTCCACTCAGATTCGCCTTGGCGCCGGCGGGATTGCCGACGATGCCCATCGCGGGATTAGCGGCCACTGGCGCATGGTTGTGCGGCATGATGATGCGCGCGGCCGGAATATCCGGCAGATTGTTCGTACCGTTGCCGAATCCCGTGTCGATCACGCATAGGCGCGCCGGCGCGCCGGCGAACGGCAACAGCTCCATCAGGCGATGCGCTGGATACGTCTGGACGAACAGGTGGTTCCAGGCCGCGTCCAACTCGTCGGGATTGTCGCCGCTGTCGTCAAATCCGCCGTTGTCCGCGTTGTAGCCCTGCCCGGCATTGGGCGCGGCGCCCGCTTGCAGGCGCTGCGGCATACGTTCGCCCGCCACCGCGCTCGGGGCCGCCATCCCATTGACGACGGCGTAGAGGAGCGGAAACGGCGGCGGCACGGGCGGTGGAAAGGTGTAATCGCCCGGCGGCTGCCCATTCAGGACGCGCGCGACTTCGTGCGGAGCAGATCCGCCGGCAATCCGCACCGTCACAACGGTCGAGGCCTCATGCACTACGTCATCCACGCATACACCGATCGGACGCAAATCGATTCCCTGTGTCTGCGCCAAATTCCGCAGGTAATTGCCGACGTCGATGTCCGTCGCTGTCGGCCGGAAGGCAAGCATCAGCGAATCGCCCTGTTCCGAGAAACCATCCGGATGCGCGACCGAGGTAGAGTCCAGAATGGGATCAACCGCCAGTGCCACCGTTACATCCAGTTGGCCGTTACCGTTCAGGTCTTCACCGGGATCGAGCATGCCGTTCCCGTTCGCGTCCTCAGTGATATCGAGGTGCCCGTTGCCGTTCGCGTCCTCGGCCACATCCAAGAACAAGTTGCCATTGATGTCCTCGCCCGCGTCAAGCCAGCCATTGCCGTTCAGGTCTTCGTCGAAGGTCAACACGCCGTCGCCGTTCAGGTCCTCATACGCCAGGGAGTAGTTCAACATGCTGGCCACGAGCAGGTCAGGACCGCCGCCGAGGGGCTGAATGCGCAGGGTGTTTACACCCACGGGCATGCGCAGCGTGCCGGTATAGATGCCGCTGCCAGGCGGACTTTCTTGCAGCATCGCACCGCTGCCGGCCGGACCGACGGAAATGGGTTTGCCCGCACCCGCAATTCCAGCGCGCCCGTCCTCGCGCGTCAGGAGCACACTGAAGGCGGAGGGAATATCCACATCGCGTGTGATGCGCACCAGCGGACTTGCAGTCGGCACCACCGCCCGGTCAAGCGGTGTGAAGGTGCCGTTGATGTTGACCTCGATGGTCGTCGCGCCAAAAACCGGAACCGCAACGCACAAGAGCGCCATGACAAAAGTCTGCGAGCGGAAATGATGCGCCTGACGCATGGGCCCCTCCTCACGTCGACAATCACTCGTGCGCAAAAAACAAGAGACAGCCCGCCGGGCGTCTCTCCGTTCTCCCCATCGATTGGCGGCCGACATGCGCAGCGCCCCTTCTGCGACCGATGGTTCGTATCGTCGAAGCTGACCGGCAGTTTACTTCTGTGACGCGCAACTTTCAAGGAAGATCTCCCGCGCGCTGGAGCTTGCACGGAATTCGGCGTATGCTGCCACGGCCGCTTTCAGGGACGCTCCATGCTCCATACAATCGGGTGCGGAAATCGCGGCGCGCTGGCGAGCGCGCTGCTGGCGCTGGTCTTTGTCAGCCGCGTGTCGAGCCAGCAACCTGCATCGCGTGAGACTCCATCCATGACCACGACGGCCACACAACCGCGATTCACGAACCGTCTTGCCAAATCCACCAGTCCGTACCTTCTCCAACATGCCCACAACGCGGTGGACTGGTATGAATGGGGCGCGGAGGCCCGCGAGAAGGCCGGTAAGGAAGACAAGCCGATCTTTTTGTCGATTGGCTACGCCGCCTGCCACTGGTGCCATGTGATGGAGCACGAGAGCTTTGAGGACGAGCAGGTGGCCGAAGTCCTGAACCAGCACTTTGTCAGCGTCAAGGTCGATCGCGAACAGCGGCCGGACCTTGATGAAATCTACATGCAGGCCACCATGATGTTCACTGGCGGCCACGGCGGCTGGCCGATGAGCGTTTTCCTGACGCCCGAGGGCAAGCCCTTCTACGCCGGAACGTACTTTCCGAAACAGACGTTCGTCGCGCTGCTGAATCAGATTGCCGAGCTGTGGCGCACACGGCGCCAGGACCTGCTCAACGATGCGGCAACCGTCGCGGGCCATCTGCAATCTCTGGCCGGCGAATCGGAGCGCGCCGGCGACGCCGGTATTACGCGCGAGCTGATTGACGCCGCCTGCGACGACATCACGGCCGCGTTCGATCCCAACGAGGGCGGCATTCTGAGCGGCTCGACCAACAAGTTCCCGCCGTCCATGGCCATGCAGCTCATGCTGCGGCGTTACGCGCGCACACAAGACAAGCGCTATCTTGACCCGGTCGTGCTGACGCTGACGAAAATGGCCCATGGCGGCATCTACGATCAACTCGGTGGCGGAATTTGCCGCTACAGCACCGATCCACACTGGCTCGTACCGCACTTCGAAAAGATGCTTTACGACCAGGCGCTCGTCAGCGACGTGTACCTGGACGCCTGGCAGGTCACGCACGATCCGCTCTTTTCCGAAACCGCGCGGAGCATTCTTGATTACGTCATCGCCGACTTACAGTCGCCCGCGGGCGGCTATTACTCCACGCGCGATGCGGACAGCGAAGGTATGGAGGGCAAGTACTACATCTGGACGCTGGACGAAGTGCTGCAGGTGCTCGGGCCCGAGGACGGCAAGCTGTTCGCCGCCTACTACGATGTGACCGAATCCGGCAACTGGGACGAGCCGCACGGACATGCCCCGCCCGGTCCGAAGAACATCTTGCACGTGCTCAAGCCGCCGGAGGTCTTCGCCAGACTTCACAACCTCGATCTGCAGGAATGGAACCAGAAGCTGGCGGCTATGAAATCCAAAATGCTGGCGGTGCGCAACCGGCGCGTGCCACCCGGCCTGGATGACAAGATCCTGACGGCCTGGAACGGTCTGATGATCGCGCCCATGGCCCGCGCGGCGCGCCTCTTCGACGAGCCGAAATATCGCGAGTCGGCCATGCGCGCGGCCGACTTCGTCCTCAAGAACCTGCGCAGGGACGGCCGTTTGCTCCGCAACCATCGCCGCGGCGTGTCCGAACTGAACGCTTATCTCGAGGACTACGCGTTCCTGATCGAGGGACTGCTGAATCTCTACGAAGCCACGTTCGATCGTCGCTGGCTGGACGAGGCGCGCGAGCTGAACGAGACCTGCATCCGGCATTTTTTCGACGAAAAGGGCGGCGGCTTCTTTTTCACCTCCGATGACCACGAGGAGTTGATCGTCCGCGCGAAAAACCCGAGCGACGGCGCGATTCCCTCGGGGAACTCGGTTCAAGCCATGAATCTCGTCAAGCTGTCGATCATCTTGGATCGCAATGACCTGCGTGAGAAGGCCGATTCGAGCTTCCGCGCGTTTGCCGCGCGCATCGCGAAGTATCCCGGCGGGTTTGACCGGCTGCTGGCCGCCGCTGACATGCGGCTGTCGAGAAGCAAGGAGATTGCGCTGATCGGCGAACCCAACGCGACGGAAATGCGCGCCATGCTTCGCACCGTGTTC
>DASXUA010000234.1:0-5757 GCA_036505095.1 Phycisphaerae bacterium | reverse complement strand
AGAGCTGCGTGGGTTCGCCGGCGCGGCCCGTGAAACTGGTAATCTGCGCCACAATCGTGTTGAGCAGGCGCTGGTTATCGCGGTTGTTCTGGATGACCAGAGCAGGACGGACCTTCGCCCCGCCTCCGGATGAAAATGGATAGTCCACTAGGACGACGTCACCGCGGCTGACGTTCATGGCTGTCTGCGCGGATCGAGCTCATCGTATATGTCCATGGCCGGATCATCCCAGCCCGCCTTCCCGAACACCTGCATGACGTGGGGATACATGTTCCGCAAGAATTCCTGTTCTTGTTCATCCGCGAAGAGCGACTGAACGCGCTGATAGAGCTCCTCGCGAATGAGCACATAAGTTGTTCGCGTATCCGGGTCCACGGCCCGCGGTGGGTCTTCCGTCTGCTTACCGACGGCGCGACGCTGTTCGATAGTGAGTTCGATCATATCAGCCTCATGTCAGATTATACTCTCCAGTTAGTACCCAGCAACGTGCAGTCCGGTCGTGGCGTGCGCCGTGACGGCCGATTTTCGGACGCATTCTCGCCCGCGCAGCTCGCCCGGCCCTCGTGAGCAGGGTTCTAGCGACATGTGGACGTTACGTGCCCGTTACATACCCTGGTATACGGCGTGGTACACTTGGTATTGCGTGCAGGCGGGACGCCCGCACCACAAGACTATGGGACGTCGCGTGCTGGTCATTGAGGATGACGCTGCGATCCGGCAGGGGATCGTGGATGCGCTGCGCTTCGAGGGCTATGAACCCTGCGAAGCAGCGGATGGCCAGCGCGGCCGCGAGATGGCCATCGAGATCGCCTGCGATCTGGTCCTGCTCGACCTGGTGCTGCCGGGCGGTGACGGCCTTTCGATCCTGCGCGAGGTCCGCGAGGTGCGGCCGACCTTGCCCGTGATTATCCTTACCGCGCGTGGCGACGAGTCCGACCGTGTCACGGGCCTGAAGTTGGGCGCGGACGATTATGTCGTCAAGCCGTTTAGCGTGCGGGAGCTGCTGGCGCGCATCAGCGCCGTCCTGCGCCGCTCGCCCGAGCGGCCCACTGATGTACAGCATGTGAACATCCCCAACGGCGTAGCCGACCTCGCGCGGCGCGAAGTGCGTTTCGACGACGGCGGACGGCACGAACTCTCCGAGCGCGAGGCCGAACTGCTGCGCTATCTATCATCCAACGCCGGAAGGGCGCTGTCGCGCGAGGAGATTCTGGCGCGCGTCTGGCGCCTTGACCCGCAGGGCGTCGAAACGCGCACCATCGATATGCATGTCGCCCGCCTGCGCGAGAAACTGCGCGATGACGCCACCACGCCGCGCACCCTGCTGACGGTGCGCGGGAAAGGCTATATGTTTGCCGTGGGTGCGAGAAGGGATCCTCGCACCAGCGATGCAGCGCCGGGAGGCGCGTCATGAGCCGCACCGGGCGCGTCTGGTTGGCATTCGGCCTATGCCTGGCGATCGTGCTGGGGGCGATCGGCTGGATCAGCTTGATGGCGCTGCGTCTGGACGCTTCCGAAGCGCGCGCCCGGCGGCAGGCGGCGCTCGAGGAAAACGTGCGCCTGGCGCTGTGGCGGATGGAATCGGATTTGGCGCCGCTGGTAGCGCGCGAAAGCGCCTGGCCGTACTTTGCCTACAGCGCGTTCTACCCGCCGGCTCATCCGTATGGGTGCATGCTGTCGCCGGTCGGGGAGCGCGAAGCTCTGGCGCCCTCGCCTTTGCTGACCGAGCCGACGGCCCACGTGCTGCTGCACTTCCAGATCGGTCCCACGGGTGATTTTCAATCGCCCGAGGCGCCCGCGGGCGAAGACTTGGCGAGGGCGTATGTAAATCGCGTGCCGTCGGAAGAAATGGAGCTAGCGACGATGCGCTTGCAGGAGTTGCGTCGCAAGATTTCGCGCGAGGCGCTGCTGACCGCCGTGGCAGATGCGTGTGAGATTCGCCTCGCGACGCCCGTTCCCGCACAACAACTCGAAAACGACGTTCAGAGTCCGCAGCGGCAGGCCGCGCTCAACCGCTCGGAGGCCCAGAAGCGGGCCCAGACCTACGCGCAGACCGTTCAACAGGCACAGATGGCGAATACGGCGATTCAGGAGCCTCCCAACGTCAACTGGCCCGACCTGCAGGAAGGCATGCTCCGCCCCGTATGGGCTAACGACTTGTTGCTGCTGGCGCGGCGCGTCACGCTGAATGGCCAGTCCTATGTCCAGGGTTGCTGGCTGGATTGGCACGAAATCCGCCAGTGGCTGGGGGATGAGGTAAGCGATCTCCTGCCGAACGCGGATATCCGACCGGTGGACGGCGCTGCCAAGGACGAGCGGGAGCGGGCGCTGGCCAGCTTGCCGATCCGGCTCGAACCGGGTGAGCTGCCGGCCGATCCGCAGTCGGCACTGTCGCCGATTCGTTTCTCGCTTATGGTCGCCTGGGCCTGCGTTTTGATTGCCGCGCTGGCTGTGGCGACATTGTTGTTCGGCGTAGTGTCCCTCAGTGAGCGTCGCGGGGCTTTCGTCTCGGCCGTAACGCATGAGTTGCGCACGCCGCTGACCACGTTCCGTATGTATTCCGAAATGCTCGCCCAAGGCATGGTGCCGGACGACGCGCAACGCCGTCGCTACCTGTCGACGCTGTGCACCGAGGCCGAGCGACTCAGCCATCTCGTCGAGAACGTGCTGGCTTACGCGCGGCTGGAAAAGCAACCCGGCCCGAGCCGGACTGAGATCATCGCGCTGCCTGACCTGCTGGAGCGCATCAGCGGGCGCCTGCGGGCGCGCGCTGCGCAAGCCGCGATGGAGGTCACCATCGTAGCGCCCACTGACGCCGAACCCGTGGCTGTCCGGGCCGATCCATCGGCCGTCGAGCAGATTCTGTTTAATATCGTCGATAACTCTTGCAAGTACGCTGCGACGGCCACTCAGCGGCGGATCGATCTGGAAGCGGTGCCGAACGGCCGCAGCGCAGTCATCCGCGTCCGCGATCATGGACCGGGGCTGTCGCTACACACGCGCAAACGCCTCTTCACGCCCTTTTCGAAATCCGCTCAGGAGGCCGCCGGCTCGGCGCCCGGCGTCGGCTTGGGGCTGGCGCTTAGCCGCCGACTGGCGCGCAGCATGGGCGGCGAACTTGAGCTGGATCCGCACATCCGCGACGGCGCCTGCTTCATCCTCACCCTACCGACGGCCTGAACGCGACAGCGAACGCCCAATCCGCTAAGCTGGGCCTCGACGATGAATCGTTCGCCGGTTCGAGTTCGCTTTGCGCCGTCGCCGACGGGGTATCTGCACGTGGGCGGAGCGCGCACGGCGCTGTTCAACTGGCTGCTGGCGCGGCAGAGCGGCGGTGCGTTCATTCTGCGGATTGAAGACACGGATCGCACGCGGCATGTCGAAGACTCGCTGCGGAAGATCATGGCCGACCTGCGCTGGCTCGGCTTGCAGTGGGACGAAGGTCCCGAGGTCGGTGGGCCGTATGGATCATACTTCCAGAGCGAATGCCTGGCACGCTACCATCACTGCGCCGACCGTCTGCTGCGCAGCGGGAATGCCTACTACGCTTGGGAAACGCCGGAGGAACTGAATGCGCTGCGCGAACAGGCCCGGCGCGAGAAGCGCGCGTTCAAATACCCGCGGCCCGATCCATTGCCGACGATCGACGCGGGACTGGCGGCGCAGCGTGCCGGCAAGCCGGTGGTCGTGCGCTTCAAAATGCCCGAGAGCGATATCTGCGTCAGCGACGTGATCCTCGGCGAGGTCGAAATGAAGCGCGAGGAGCTGGAGGACTTCGTGATCCTCAAGTCCGACGGCTGGCCGACGTACCACTTTGCGGTCGTCGTGGATGATCATGAGATGCAGATCACGCATGTGCTTCGAGGACAGGAGCACCTGATGAACACGCCCAAGCACATCGCCCTGCAGCGCGCCCTGGGCTTTGACACGCCGGTCTACGCCCACCTGCCGATCATCATGAATATGGACGGCAGCAAGATGAGCAAGCGCGACAAGGACCGCAGCGTGCGGGCCGCGTATCAACAGGCCGTCAAGGCCGGCACGCTCGACGAGACCACCGCCTGCGCGATTTCCGGAGTCGACGCGGGGACCTTTGTCGAGTGGCGCGCGGCCAATACCACGCTGGAATCCGACGCGCTACGCAAACTGGCCGACCATCTGCACGTGCGTCCGCCCGAAATCGACGTGCACGATTTCCGCGCGTCGGGTTATCTGCCCGAGGCCCTGACCAATTTCCTGGCGCTGTTGGGCTGGTCGCCGGGGCATGATCGTGAGATCCTTACGCGCAACGAGATGGTCGAGCTTTTCAGCATCGAACGCATCGGCAAAACCAGCGCCCGCTTCGATCGCGAGAAGCTGCTGGCGTTCAACACGCAATATTGTGCGGCCGCCGCGCCGCAGCACCTGCTGGCCGCGTTCCGTGACTATGCCGAAGCGAGCGGATCGCCGTTAGGCAAGCTGGATGACACCATGCTGCTGCGCGTGTTGGAAGTGTGCCGCGGCATGC
This sequence comes from Phycisphaerae bacterium, assembly GCA_036505095.1. GTDB lineage: Bacteria > Planctomycetota > Phycisphaerae > UBA1845 > UBA1845 > DASXUA01. The sequence goes on along the minus strand of DASXUA010000234.1, from coordinate 1,250 downwards.
GCACGCTGGCCGACGTGGATAACAAGTCCGGCGTGCTCTTCGTCCCCGATGAGCAGGTGCGCTACGAACCGGATGCCGTGAGGAAGGTGCTCGAAAAGAAAGATGGCCAGGGCTACGCCATTCTGGAGCGCCTGCTGCCGGTGCTGGAATCGACGGAACCGTGGACGGCCGAAGTGCTCGATGCAGCGATCAAGAGCTTCGCGGAGCAGCAGAACGCCAAGCTCGCCGACGTGGCACAGCCGCTGCGCGTCGCGCTAACCGGCCGCACCATCAGCCCCACGATCGGCGAAACTTTGGCACTGCTCGGGCGCGGCCGCACGCACGCGCGTGTTCGCCGCTGCCTGAGTTTGCGCGGGGCGGCGTAGGGCGAGGTGATTGATGGAATCAAGCGACCATCCCGCAACGCCGGTCGTAACTCGCGCGGAGGAATCCGACCGTCAGTTGCTTGAGAGCATCCTGGCCGAGGTTTTCCTCGCGGATCACGCGCCGTACATTCCAGAGCCGCTCGACCGCGACTCGGTCGCGGCTTATTCGCGCGATCTCGTTTCACGCTGCTGGCAACGCATGGCGCTGGCGCGCGTTGACGACCAGACGGTGGGGATGGCGTACGTGGAGGGCGACAAGGTGGAGGCGCTGAACATTGCGGCCGGCTGGAAGCGTCGCGGCGTTGGCGCCGCGCTCCTTCGCTGGGCCGAAGGGAACATCACGGCGAGCGGCCATCGTGTCGCGCTGGTCGATACGCAGTCGGCGAACGCGCCGGCGCGGGCATTTTACGAGACGATGGGATATCACGTGATCCGGCATTGGCCGCTGACGGCCTTCACCGCCGTGCCGATTCCGATGGTGACGATGAGCAAGAGTTTGTCTGGCGCGAACGCCCCGGTATAGCGCGCGGCGCCGCGTGTTGGAGATTTCAGATGCGAACGCAACGAATCGCGGGCTGGGGGTTCTTCGCTGTGCTCTTGTTCTGCGGCCCGCTGCCAGCCGCCGACGAGGCGCCTTCCAGCAAACCCGACGCGACGATTGATCTTGCGACCGTCGAAGACGTCAAGCTGGTCAAAGCTCAGTGGCGCTACAGCGATGTGAAGATCGTCGAGGTGGAGGCGCCGGGACCGGATGGCAAGCCGACGAAGACGCATGACATCGAGCCGCACGCGCAAACGGCCGACTTCGATGATTCGAAATGGCCGGTAATCGAACCGACGACCCTCGGTCAGACGCGCGCGGCCGCGAAGTTGTCCTTCGCCTGG
>DASXUA010000233.1:0-4363 GCA_036505095.1 Phycisphaerae bacterium | reverse complement strand
TACATTGCACCCGAAACGGTCCAGCTCCAGGCCGGCGCGAGCGCCGCGTTTCATGGCCGCGTCGAAATGCGCTGCCAGTTTCGCGAGCACGCGCCGCTCGTCGCGCATCGCGCACAGGTGCGGTCGCAAATCGACAGCTTGCGGTTGCGGCGGCTTAGGCGGACGGTCCCTCGTGCCGCGGTACGCGCGCGGATGAGCGGCGGTGGGCCGATGCGCCCGCGGCGGCTGCGGTAACCTGAGCGGCGGAATGTTGGTGGTATCGATGTCGGGGTCGGGCAGCGTCTCAGTCAGAACGTGTAGAACGCGGACGAGCATGTCGGCGTGGAGAGACTTGACTTCCGCCAATCCATTCCACGACGCTTGCAGCGCGGTCCGCGCCGGTATCAGTTCCGCCGGTAGTTCCGCCAGCGGTTGCAGCACTTCCACGTACGGGCATGGGGCGGCGCTCAGCGGCGCGCACTCGTCATCGGATCGAGGCGGTAAGGGTCGTTCGAACGGCGCGCTCCGTCGGCTCAGGAGGGCGTAGATGCCGTCCGGCCGCCGCAGCAGTGATGTGATTCGCGCCGACATGGGACTTAACTCGATTCAGCATGGCTATCTTCAATATCGTGATCAATAATTGCTCCAACGGATTCGCCGCAGAACCAGCCGGTAGCGCAGCAGCCAGATTATAGCAATGACCGCCAGGCCAAGCAGCACGACCGTGGGCTCCCCGACGCGCACTGGCGCATTCGGAAACAGCACGCGCAGCAGCCACGATATCCAGGAACCGAACGCGTTGAGGCTCGTGAGGAGCGCGCCGAGGTATAAGCCGGGCACCCACACGAACGCTGTTTCATACGCGATCACTTTCGTTACCCACGCGAAATCCGGCAAATCCCGGCGAGCGATCCACACGGTTCCGGCGATCGCCGCCAGCGTGCGATGCGTCAGCCATCCGAGCAGCGGGACAATAATCCCAAACATCGCTGCAATGGGAACTATCTGATAATGAAGGTAACGGGATTCAGGCAGCAGGTTGCCCAGCGCGCAAAGGCTAGCCGACGATCCGAGCACGACATAATGCCAGTTGGCAAACGCGCGTGCCGCATCATCGTTGCTGCGCAGCGCCAGAGCGCCGTAGAAAGAGGCGGGACGACGGATGAGTTGCCACGATGTGCGCAACCAGGCGCCCATTGTGCGCTGCTTTTCCCAATCGGACGGCCGTCGGCAGTCGGGACGCAATGAGGAATTGATGTCGCGGCCACATTCCGGACAGAGGCCGTCGTCCGGCACATGCCTCAAGTCATATCCACAGCCTTCGCAGCACGGTGGCAGCACAACGTCCGCAGACCCGGGCTGAACGGCCCATGCCGCCCTTCCGCTCCGTGAGACGAGCAGGCACGCTCCGGCCGGAAACAGCAACGCCAACAGGCTGCCCCACTCGAAATTAGTTGCGAAATTACCTGCGGCCCAGCGGCGGTCGTCATGGTTTGAGATCGCCACGCCGACTGCACCGAGCAGGATCGCCAGCAGCAACAGCAACCCCCCCGCAGGAGACGACGGAACGAAACGCCCGATGGTACGATGGTCCCGCCCGTCCGCACCTGTGGACACAGAGCAGTTGCAGCCAGGCCAGGAACGCCGCGCTCGTCGGGATGATAAGCAACACATACAACAGAACCACGATGGCCGGGTGCAGCCGTTCGGAGTTCCAGTCGTTCCAGACCTGAGTTAGCGTTCGCTCGCGCAGCGCGTAATGATGGGCATAGGTGGTGGGGCTGCTGGTCGGTGTCGCAACTTGCGTGGTAGCAGGCGGCGTGCTCCAGTCGACTTGGACGCTGGCCTCCCATGCCGCGAGCAGTACGACGGCCGTCCAGAACAGGACGAGGCCTGCACCAAACATTGCCCAGAACGCCGGCGCTGGCACGGCCAGCAGCCGCGTGGCTGCCTGACCCGGCCGTACGATCCCCACGAAAGGCGAAGATAGCGCGTCGCGCCAGCATCCGCGCGCGCTTGATTCCGTGCCGCTCGTGACATCCAGCGGCTCAGGTTTATCGGGGGAAACACTCAATCGTTATCGCCTTGCAGAGCGGCCGCGGGTATTTTGACGCGGGTTCTACGGCTGCGTGGGCTTGGGCAGATCGAAGCGATCGCGCATAGTGCTGTAGCCATCGCCGCCGAGGCGCGCGATCAGGTCGATCTTGTTCACGTCGGCCGTGCCGTCGGGCAGGCAGATTTCGTCGGCAATGTGAAAGCAGAGTACTTCGACGATGCAGATGTTGCCTGCCAAACCGCCCGAGCCGATCTTGACGATTTGATCCAGCCGGCACTCCATATGGACCGGCGACTCGGCCACGCGCGGTGGCTTGACCAGCCTGCTCGGCAGCGCTGTGAAGCCGGCTTTCTCGAACTCACTCACATCCGGCGGGTATGGAAACGAGGCCTGGTTCATCGCCACCCGCATCTCGTACGTCACCACGTTCACGACACATTCGCCCAGGTGTAGCAGGTTGCGGACGGTATCCTTCTCGTTCGTGTCGGCCTTGGTCGCGGGTCCGAAGACCAGCGTCGGCGGATTGCTGGCCATGGCATTGAAGAACGAAAACGGCGCCAGGTTGGCCACGCCCTCGGGTGAAAGCGTCGAAACAAACGCAATCGGCCGCGGCAGCACGCATGACAACAGCGTATGATGGTTCGCGCGCCGCTCGCGCTGCGCGGGAATCAGTTGCGCATATTCCTCGAAACGCTTCATATGTGTTTCGGGTTGAGAATCAGCCCGGCTCCTTGCGCATTTTTTCGCCGAACAGGCTGGATTTCCAATAGCGCTTGTCGCGCTTGAGAGTCAGCATGATCGGCGGCTCGCGCACCTGCGCGACCAGCCACAGCAGTGCGATCGCTAGCGCGATGCCGCCGATAACCAGGACACCCGTGGGACCAATCCAGAGGGCAAATCGGTAGAGCAACTCCTTGAGCGCCGCGTGTCGTCCATGGCTATTCGGCGCGGGCAGAGCGCCGCGCGCGGAATCGCGCAGAGCCCAGGTCAACATGGCCAGCACCGCTGCCGTGACCAGCGGCGCAAGCGCGGCGCGCAGCGGCGTGAACTCGGTACGCGCATAGCGAAAGATCGGTTCCATCTGCGATCGCATGGCGGCGAGCACTTCGTCGCGCCGCTGCGGTGACGAAAACTCGAAATCGTGGAACTCCGGCTTGCCCGTGAGCGCGAGCTTGCAGGTGATTTTCAACTCAGACGTGCGTTCGTTGGATACGACCCCGACAATCTTCTCAAATGGGAAGCGCTTGCCCGATCGACTCAGCAGCGTTTCGGCCGGTGCGCCTTTCTGAAGTTCGGACTCGAGTGCGGCGAGTTCGTCTGGCGCGCGCGTCGCGACCACCACGGCCTCATCGGTCACCATCACAACATTGTTGCGCGAGGATTCCCGATCAATCACGATTGGCGGCAGAGCCTCGCCCTCGACGACCGGATCGGCGCCACGTTCGGCTATCGTGACGCCTTCTTCGAGGGCGCATTCCTCGCACAGGTGACGCTCGTGCTTTTCGCCGCTCGGCATGCTGACGTCGCACAAATGCACGGACGCTGGCTGTTGCTGGCAGCGCTCACAAGTCAGAACGCTCATCGCTTACCCTTCGCCTCGGCGCGCGGCTCTCCGTCAAGAAGTCGCTCCCTTACGGTCGCGGTTCTGAAACGGCGATCGTTCCGGTGATCGGCGTCGTCAAAATGCCGAGCCGGTCGATTTCCAGTTCGATCGTGTCACCCGGCTGCAGCCAGCCATCGGTGTTTTCCGGGCCAAGTTCGAGAATGCAGCCGGTGCCGACGGTGCCGCTGCCGATCAGATCGCCGGGGAACAGTTTCACGTCGCGCGCTGCCCGTTCGATCATCTGCGTGAAATCGAAATGGACGTCCTTGGCATTGCCGCGCGAAATTTCGCGGCCGTTCTTGCGGGCCAACATCATCAGGTCATAGCGCGCCCGTCCCGCGCGCACGTCGGCGAGCTCGTCGGGCGTGACGACATAGGGTCCGATTGCGGTGGCGAAATCCTTGCCCTTCGCCGGACCCAGCATGCATTTCATTTCCTGCCGCTGCAGGTCGCGCGCCGAGAGGTCGTTCAGCACGAAATAGCCGAAGATCGCTGCCTCGGTCTCATCGCTGGAGACATCCTGCACGTCGCGACCGATCACGCAGCCGATCTCCAGCTCGAAATCCAGTTCCTGCGTCGCGGCGGGCTTCTTGACCGGTTCGAGGTGTCCTTTCAGCGAGCACGGGTTCGAGAAATAGAACACCGGGATCTCGTACCACTCCGGAATCATGCCTTGTCCGCGTTTGGCGCGGGCCGTCTTGACGTGCTGCTCGAAAGCGTAGAAA
>DASXUA010000232.1:0-13663 GCA_036505095.1 Phycisphaerae bacterium | reverse complement strand
TACCACCATATGATAGGGGCTGGCGGCGACGGGGGACGGCGCCGCGTCGGCGGCCGGATAGGAGTACTCGACGTCCGCCTTCAGAACCGGCCCGGCGCGGTAGACGCGCTGGATGCGCACGCCATACTCCGGCGAAGGCGTAGGCCCGGCGCCCACGACCAGCACCATCTCGCGCTCGAAATCGACCGGCCCGATCTCGGCCGGGGCGCGCGCCAGGCTTCGTCGATCGTGCATCACCCACTTCACCGGTCGTCGCAGGTTCGAGAAGGCCCCGGCCTGGTCGCGCAGAATCTTCAGTGTCGCGCCGTCGGCGGGGAAAGTGTCGCCGAAGCGCTCGGCGCGCTGGCAGGCCGTGCCGAGCATGACCAGCAGCAAGACCATTCGGCAGCCAGTACCCACATGCCGCGACATCGGCAGGCCTCAGGTGCGGTGGCTCCGTTTACCGAACACGCCGCTCGAGCCGTAAACGCGGAGCCGCGCTGAGTATAGACGTTCAGCAACGGCGCTGCAAAACCTTGGGGGAAGCGCTTGGGAAAAACGCGTGCGATCCAGCGAGCAGCGACGGCAGGATCCCGACGATTCTGAGGTGAATGCTCAGCGCATTTACGACTTCAGCAGGCAAAACACCGCCACGAACGGCGTGATGCGCGACTCGCGTGCGATTTCAAACCCATTCTGCTTTGCCAGTCGCAGCCACTCGCGACGCGGCCAGAAATGCGTGAATCCCGGCCCAAACGCGATGAAGTTGGGCAGGTCACGCAGGTGCTCCACCAGAAGCAGCCTGCCGCCCGGCGCGAGAATGCGGCGCAGCTCGGCGAAAAAGCGCTCGCGGGCCGCGGAGTTGCGCAGCTCGTGCGCGGCGAAGACCACAAGCGCCAAATCGCACTCGCCATCGGCGATCGGCAGAACGTCAAATCGGGCAGGCTCCGCCAGCGCCGCCCCCGGAGTCGTCTTCCGGGCGCGGCGGATCGATGGCGCGCTCATCTCATGCGGATCGAAGAAGTCGAGGACCCGCCCCGCACTTTCCGGATACAGCGCGCGCAGCCCGGGGCTGACTTGGTCCAGCCCGGCGTGCAGCGCGACCCAGCGCCGCGGCGGCTGCGCCACGTACGTGGGGAGCCAGGCTTGGTCGCGCAGCGGAGAGCGGTCATAGACCCAGTATGACACCAGCAACGACATAAGGGACCAGAGGAGGGCAGCGGCGATGGCCACAATCGCGGCAGCGGTCCAGATCCGCGCCGGCGGGCGCCCGGCGAGATACCCGGCCGCCAGCGCACAGACCAGCCCCGTAAGCGCGTAAGTCGGCCAATTGAATGTCAGAATCTGCCGAACCCCGTCGAATCGGCCGCGCTTGATCGCACCTTGCACGACTCCCTTCATTGCGGCTCCCCCGGCAGCGGTTCGCGCCTGCCGCGCTCCCAACGATACGAAATGTTCTGCACATAAAACGCATTCGCGAGAATCGGGCGCGTGCGCTTGAACGGCGGCTGATCGAAAAAAGTCACGCGCTGCACGTTGACCGTGATGGGGCGCGGTTCCCAATTCTCACGCACGCCCTCGATCATGATGATCGAGTGCGTAGCCGACTCGTAGTTGAATGTCCACGGAAGCGGACCCGCAAAGCGGCGCGCCTCGGTCAGAGTCTTGAATGGCGAGCCCTCCGGCGGCGCGGTCGGCTGGTGCATCAGGTCGGCCAGTACATGCAGGTCGGCCGCACGATTCTTCGTCTCCACGTGGATCTCCAGCGCTGATTCCGAACGGCGCACGTCGACGGCCGCCAGCGAATAGTTGTAGTGCGTCAGGCGATTACCGAAGAATGCCATCATCCGCCGATCGGTGTCGCTCCGCAGAATTCGTAGACCGCGGAGCGTGCGCCCGGCCGAAGTGCGGAAGCGGGTAAAGATGCGGTAGCCCGACAGAAAGAAATCACACCCGAGGAATTTCGGCAGGAACACCGGCCGCAGCGACTCGGTCTGCACGAGCGCGATCGCCACGATGCCGTAGCCTTGGTGTACATCGAGCGTCAGTCCCGGCGGCAGCAGAGGCACGAGCAACTCCTGCGGAAACGCGTACGCCAGCACCAGTGAATCGCGAAAGTGCGCAACGACTGGAAATGGATGACGCTTCAGCCAGTAGGGCATGGCCGCTCCACGCGCAGGCTTCCCCAGATCAAGGCGCGATCGCGCGCCGCCCAGCGATCCTCGTCGGCATTCACCGGTTCCACGAAACTTCGTAGGATCACGATCGCGCCGGGTGCGGCGGCGCGCGAAACAGCCTGCCACAAAGCCGTTCGATACTCGGGAGTCGTACCGTCGAGCATGTTCGAGAGTGTGAGACCATCGAACGACGCAGGCGGGCAATGCATCAGAAAATCCACAGCGTCCGCACACGCAAGAGTCAGGCGTGGCATCGCGGTGAACTCAGGCGTGCGGTCCGATGGATGGCCGCCTAGTAATGTGCGCCAGGCGTAGACATTGGTCCAGTTCGAATGGGTGGCCCAGCCGCGCTCCAGTCTACGGCGGATCACCCGATCGAAGCGGCGCGGAACGTCCCGCAGAAACTCGGCGGCGTACGCGATGCGCAGGGCCAGCGGATGGAAAGCGAGTTTCAGCAGTGCGCGCCAGCGGCGGGTGTCCAGTTCCGCGCGCCAAAAGCGGAGCTGCTGGTCGGGATCGTTCATTTCGAGAAAAGTTTTCAGCTTCGACGCGGTCAGGCCCGCCCCACGCATCATGCGGCGGACACGCCGCAGCCCCGATTCGACACGGCCTTCACGACACGGCGCACCGGCGATGCGCTCGCGCACGTACGCGATCTGGACCGGGTTGATATCCACGGCTGTTACGCGGTCGCCGCGCGCTGCCAGCGCCAGAGCCGTGCAGCCGGCCGACGCGATGCAGAACACGCGTGCACCGGGTCGAAAGAGCTCGGCCTCAATAGACCAATCCTCCTGCATGCGGCCAAACAGCAACTGCGGCGCTCCGCCGCGCCGTCCCAGGCGTCCGGCCGACCAAGGCGTGCTCGATGGATCAGTCATGCGCACTCTGCATCCGCTCGCTTACGTTCGCAACTCTGATCGGCCACGCACCAGATCAGACATATCAGTACCAGGTTCTGCACGACCAATCCGACCGGATCGTGAATGGCCTGACGGCTCCAGAGCAGCCCGCCCGCGTTCATGGCCACGATGGCGAGCGTCTGGACCAGCGCGGCGGCGCGCGAACGCCAGCCGCTCAGAAGCCATCCGGCCAGAACGACTTCACCTGCGCCGATGACCATGAGCGCGATGCGCGATGCGTTCGCGCCCAGGAAGGGAACTCCCGCTACGACCGCTGCCTGAGTGATCGAACGCCCGAGCAGCTTGCACCACAGGCCGTGATACAGCCAAACGAGCGCGATCGCAAAACGCCCGACCAGCAGCAGTCGACGCGATGGGACACTCTCACTCATGCGGCCTCCGTGCGCGAATGTGGTCACCTTTACGGGAGATCCTCGCCAAGAGAATTCGCTGATCTCATCGCACTCCCGTCGCGTGCGGCGGCGGCGGCCCCTCGGGAATAAAACGGCTGAGCACCGCTCCCAGGATCAGAACCGACGCTGCCAGACCGGCCAGCGCCCACTCGAGCTGGCGGGCTATCTGGAACGGTGCGGAGCGCCCCTCGCCCGCGGGCTGAAAGTGCATCGCGACCACGCAGGGGATCAGCACCAGCACCACGTTCGAGAATGCCGCCCAGAAGTCGGCACGTTGCACCGTTCCGCAAAGGTCGATCAGCAGCCCGCGCAGGTGGGGGCGCAGATAATAAACCACCACCAGACACGAACTGAGCGTCAGCATTACACCCGTTAAGTAAACTGCGATATCGTTCATGGCCGTTTCTCCATCAAGTCACCCCCGCGCGCCGCGCGTTGCGCAGCGGCGCACGGCAACGACGAGTTCTCAAGCTGAACAGGGCCGGCGGCGATACACCGCAGTCGCTGCTCCAATTCGGTCGCGGCGGCTCGGAAGTCGGGAAACTCAAATTCGAACCCGGCAGCCAGCAATCGGCGCGGGACCACGCGGCGGCTCTTGAGGATCAACTCAGTCTCGGTGCGCAAGAAAAACGCTCCGACCTCCAGCATCCAGCGGGCGGCCGGCAGCCCGAACAGGACCCCGCATACCTGTCGGAGAATCTGCATCATCTCGCGATTCGGGAGCGGGTGGGGCGCGGCGAGATTCACGGGTCCACTCAGGTCGGCGGGCTCGATCAGCAGCTCGACCGCACGGCAGAAATCGTGCTCGTGAATCCAGGATACATATTGCCGGCCGCTGCCCAACTTTCCGCCCAGGCCCAGGTGCGTCAGTCGGCGGAGCACGCGAAACACGGTGGCCGGTTCCAAGCCGAGTACCATCGCGGTGCGCATGGCCACTTTACGCGTCGCGGGCGTGCGCGCTTCCTCGAACGTCCGTTCCCAGGCCGTCGCGACTTCGATTGAGAATTCGTCCTTCGCCTCACGCGTGCCTGCGATGATGCCGGTGGCTTCGTCCATCGGCTGGTCGAACGAGTGCTTATAGATCGTGGCCGTGCTGGAGTTGAGCCAGACCGGTGGCGGACGATCGCAACGGCCGATGGCCGCGCCGATAACGCGCGTTGAGTTCAGGCGCGAATCGAGGATCGCGCGGCGATTGCGCGCATGATAACGGCAGTTCACGGAACGTCCGGCGAGGTTGATGACCGCCGCCGCGCCGTTCAGTTCCTTCCACCACTCAGCGAGCGTTGCACCGTCCCACACTACGCCGCGCACCGCTCCGGCCACGACCTGCGGTGAGCGGGCGAGCACGACGACCTCCCTGTCGCGCCGACCGAACCACGGTGCCAACAGGCGTCCCAGAAAACCGGACCCGCCGGCCAGGATGACTTTGTCGCTGTTGTCGTTCATCGTTTGCAGCTCCTGGTTTCCGTGCTCAGCCGGGGAGCAGGCCACTCTTGAGGTAAATCAGCGTCATTCCGCCGTAGACGATCAGCAAAATTCCATGAACCAGCGTTCGCGCGGGCTGGCCGCGCCAGTGGCTGCTGCTGTAATAGATCACCTGCAAGATCGTGCGTAATCCCCAAAAGATGCCAATGGCCGCAGCGAGCCAGCGGGCGACCAGGTTCGTGCCCAGCGCCATGTCGGCGGCGAACCGCCAGGTCATCACCGCGAAAATCGCCACCGTGACAGAGATAAACCAGCGATGCACGTGAAAGACTTCGCGAATCAGCAAGGGCATGTTGGTCACGTCCTGCTTCCAGCGCATGATGCGCACCAGCCGCAGGTTGATGAGCGCGATCAGAGCTTGCAGCACGGCCGCGGCCTGCAAGCCGGGTCTCATCCAAAGGAACGTGTCCGCGATGAGCTTCATCGATCTGTGCTCCCCAACGCGTGCCAGCACCGGCAATCCGACACGCCGAAGCGCGCGGGCTCCGGCAGGCCACGGCGGATTTGCTCGTCCGTAAAGCGGATGCGCGGAGTCAGGTCGGCCGGCAAGTTCTCCGCGAACGGCAGCGGCTCGACGATACCTTCGGACAAGATGCGAACCTGGGCGAGCGACACGAGCGGAACCGTCATCAGCCGCTCGAAACACCAGGCGAATCCGTAATGCATCCAGGTCGGAAGACGGACGAAGAACGGATGCCGCTCAATCACCCGGGCTACGTGGCGAACTGCCTCGCCCAGCGGCATTTCTTCCGGGCCGACAACGGCGACTGTCCGGCGCGACAGCCGACCCTCGATCAGCGCGGCTCGCAACACCCGCACCACGTCCTCGACCGCCGTGGGCCGCACCGGGCGCTCATGCAGCCCGACCAGTCCGAAGATCGGAAACGTGTGCAGCGCGTGGCTGAGATGATCGAGCATGTGATCGCCACGGCCGTAGATCACGCCGCACTTGAGGATCGTGTAATCCAGCCCGCTGCCGCGCACGATTTCTTCGGCGGCGGATTTCGATTCGTGATACCCCGAGCCGCAATTCGGCCGGGCCCGCAGAAAGCTGAGCAGCGCGATCTTCGGCACGCCGGCACGCCGCGCGGCGTGCACCACGCTTTGCGTGCCTTCGACGTGCACGCGTCGATACGTTTGCTTCCCGATCTCGCGATTGATTCCCGCGCAGTGCGCGACGCCATCGCAGCCAGCGAAGGCTTCCGTGAGCTGGCCCGTGTCGCGCGTGCCGATCGGTGCGAAGGTGACGCGCGGCAGCCGCAGGACGCTGTCGTCGCGCCGCTGGACGCCGCGCGCGATCAGCACAACGTGGTGCCCCTCGGCCACGAGGGCTCGCGCGAGATGCCGCCCCACAAAACCCGTTCCGCCAGTGATTGCTATTCGCATGCTCAAGTCCCCGTCTGCAACCGCGAGGCCCGTAAGGCAGAGTGCGGACCCGATGCATTTTCCAAGTCGTGACATGGCCGCGCTGCGCTGGGCCATGCCACCCTGCCGCCCCGGGCGCACTTGGCCGGACGTCCGATCCAGACGTTCTTGACGCCCGGCGAGTAGTTGGCCGCGACCAGACGCGCGTGCGCGCACCATGCACCCGATTCACTCAACAGCGTGTCGTCTTCAATCGTGACCTCGGCCGGCGTCTGCGGCCACGGCTCATGCCAGACACGGAAGCGCATAAGACGGCGCGCCTGCCCGGCATAGGCGGTGTAGCGCTCCAGCACGAATTCGTCGAGAGAATCAGCGGCGCAAGGACTTAAATCGCGCTCGGGCCTGATCGTCGCCGCGTATACCAGCCGCCTGCCGGCAGTCACCGTCCCGCGCAGATAACCTCTCTCGTGGTAATGCTCACATTCCAGGCGACCATATCGGTATGGCAAGCCAAATGTGCGCGGTCCGAGCAACACGCTCATGCGATTCGGCAGCCATTCGGTCATGAAATAAATGCCCGGCTCACCGCAATGTCGCACATAAGTGCGCACGTTCAGGAACGGGTGCCGCGCGATCGGCGAGAGCAGGCCGGATGCGAATTGCCAACGTCTGTTGAAACGCAGATGACTCAGCGTGAAAGCGACCAGACTCACGTATGCGCAACCATCGAACAGGTGTAAACGAAAGGGGACCTGGCGCTGGAGCACGTGCCGATCAACGAGGAAGTGAATGAAGAGCGCCCGCTCCCAGTCGCAGAGCATCAGCGGTCCGCCTTCGGTCGCGAGCATTCGCAGCCGGGCCGCGTCGCTGTGGCTGGGATTTGCTTCCACACTTCTTGCCATGACGATCCGCCTACGTCGGCCGCGCGACCGCGAGACCGTAAACCACAACCAGATACACGAACACAACGGTTAGGCCGTGATAGCCGTACTTGAGCACGCGCCGGCGGAAGAGCGGGCGCGCGTCGAAGACGAAAAACTGCACGACCAGCCGCGCCAGCCAGAAGATCGCGATGAACGCGCAGACCGAGCGCGCCAGCGGTAGCCCGCCGGCCAGCGCCTCCGCGTGCAGCAGTGACAAACTGCCGAAGCCCGCAATGACCAGCGAGATGAACACGCCGTAAACCCAGACCAGCCGCCGCATGAATGGGCTCAGGACGGCCAGTTCAGCGCGCCAGTTGAGCATGCGCGGCACGCATGCGGTGACGCCCAGCACGCCAAAGTGGACCAGGCCGCCGATGCGGAGCAGGATGGGCAGTGTGTCGGACATCGGCCACTCTCTCGCGCCGGCAGGATGCCGGCGGTACACATCCCGGCGCGCCGGGAAAGCCGGCGCTACGTTCTGCGGGCGCCGCTGTTACAACGCTCCGATCGCCTGCGCGAACGGGATCATCACCCGCGTGACGAACGGCGGATGAAACAGCGCCACCACCGGCAGCGCGGCCACGGCCGCCACGAAGAGCCGTCCGCGCGGGCCACTTCCTAGCCCCATTCGCCGCCCGACGCGCGAGCGCTCCAGCAGGATCGCCGCGCCCTGCAGCAGAAAATAGGCCGTCGGCAGCCCATACCCGCCACGCGCGGGCACCGATATCACCAGATCATGGATGATTCCCGATATCGCAAAGCCCAGCATGAACGCCCCGACCGTTCCGAGCCGGCGCCGCGCCGGTCGAAACACGTACGTGTACGCCAACTCGTGAAACGCGCGGTTCCAGCGCGTGCTCCAGAGTTCGCGCAACGAAGTCGCGTACAGCGGCCGATCCATGATCGGCTCCACCGCGATACCCACACGCCGCCACAGCAGCGCCAACATTTCGAAAAATCCGAAATGCAACGCGATCGCGATGCCAACAATGACCATCCAGCCGGCCAGCAGTGGATGCCCGGGCCAGAACCAGCGCGGCATCACCGCCAGCACCGCGATCCCCAGCAACAGCTTCGATGCCGCGCGCAACCAATCCGTGGTCGCTGGGTGGCGCGGTTGGCCCGCCGCGGCGGGTTGCACGTGTGCTGTGACCGTCACAAACGGCCTCGGATCCATACCCGGCCAGGCGAGCAGGTACGCCAGCGCGCGCCAGGTATTCGTGCGCGCGCCGCAGTTCAGCACGTCGATCCAGGTGAGCCATTTGCATCCGAAGTAGAAGGCGAACGCCACGGTCCACATGTAGGCCCAGGCGGGTAAGGTCGAACGCAGGCTCAGCGCCGTCAGTGGCAGCACGATCAGCGGGGTCCAGGCCGTGGCGCGCCGGCGCCCTGACGGCCTTTGGATTTGGCACGCGCCGCCGAGGCAGTGGCGTCGCTCCGCAACCCAGCGGTATATCTTCCAGAGCAGCGCACGCATTCCCGGCAGATGCGCCACGAGCGCGAGCGGCGCCGCCCACCAGATTCGGCCGGCCAGGTACACCAGGCCGTCAGCGCCGCCCCAATCCCGCCCGTCTGCGGTGAGCACGCGCATTTCCGTGAGCGATTGCTTCGGCCCGTGGCCCAGTCGCTGGGCAACCCAGGGCGTCTGTAGCGGCGCGGTGCCGAAGCCGTGGCGCGCTAACAAGCGCTCAAAGCGCCGCGCCAGGTTGATGCATAGGTGACACTCACCGTCATACAGCACCCAGCCGCGAAACGGTTTGACGCGAATTGCCTCTGCTACTTCCGACACGCGGCTACCTCTTGGTGCAGGCGGGACGCCCGCACCACAAACCACTCATCACTCACGACTCACCGCTCGCCGCTCGCCGGCTCGCCGGCTCGGCGGGAGCCCGCCACGGCGGATCTGCGACCTCGCCCTCCCATTCACGATGCTTTGCCGAACATCTTGCACACTTTGTCTCCCAGCTTGACGAACTTGACCACCGCCCCCGTTGGCATGCGGCGAATCTGTTCGTACCAACCCGTCATCGTTCGAAAGAATTCGAGCAGCTTGCTCAGGCGTTCGCGTGTGTGAGCCTCGGCCGGGCCAGCCTTCTCGGCTTCCGCCAGACAGGTCTCCAGCAGTTCGAGCGTCGGGTCGATCTCGCGCTTCTTGCGCTCGTCCAGCACGACCTGGAACATTTCCCACGGGTCGCTCATGGACTCGAAATGGTCGCGCCGGTCGCCCAGCACGTGAACCACGCGCACGATGCCCCAGCCCTGCAGCTCCCTGAGGCTGTTGCTGACGTTGGAGCGGGCCACCACGAGCGTCTCGGCAATCTCCTCGGCGTGCAGCGGGCGCGGTGAGACGTAGAGCAAGGCGTGGATCTGCGCCACGGTGCGATTGATGCCCCAGCGCGTGCCCATCTTGCCCCAGTGCAGGATGAACTTCTGAGTTACTGGCGAAAGCCGAGCCATTGCATTTCCATTATTTCTGTCCTAACAGAATTTACCGTACGTTCCGTCACAAGTCAAATGGCGATGCGCACTTGTTGCGGAAACCCTTGCGCCGCCGATATTTGCGAGTAGGCGCGCTGAACCGCGCGCGTGAGCGAGCGTCTTCGGCCAAGGTGGATCGCGAACGTTCCATGCCGCTCCCTTACGGTCGCGGTTCGGAACCGCGAGCGTGAGCGAGCGCTCGTTGAGCGGGCGGCAGGTGAACACGCGCTCCACGCCGGCAAAACGCTCCCTTACGGTCGCGGTTCTGAACGGCCAGCGTCAGCGAGTGCACGTTTTGCGCGCAGCGGCACTCAGCGATACAATCTTGAGCATGACCGACAGCCGCCATCCACAGCCTGACCCTTCGGCGCCGCCGAGGTCCCTGCGCGACCTGCGCCGTGAGTATGAATCCGAAGGCCTGCACGAGGCCGACATGAATCCCGACCCCTTCAAAGAGTTCGCGCGCTGGTTTGATGAGGCTTGCTCCGGCGGGCTGCTTCAGCCGGATGCGATGACGCTGGCAACCGCCACGCCCGACGGCCGCCCTTCGGCCCGCATGGTGCTGCTCAAGCACTTCGACGAGCGCGGCTTCGTCTTTTACACCAACTACCACAGCCGCAAGGGCCGCGAGCTGGCGCAGAATCCCTACGCGGCCCTCGTGTTTTACTGGCCCGAGCTGGATCGCCAGGTCCGTATCAGTGGGACGGTCCAACTTGGGTCGCGCGAAGAATCGGAGGCCTACTTCCGCACGCGGCCGCTGGGCGCGCAGTTGTCGGCCTGCGCCTCGGAGCAGAGCGAAATGGTCGAGAGTCGCGGCGTGCTGGAAGCGCGCGTGCGAGCGCTCCTCAGTGAATCGCAGGGCAAAGACGTGCCTTGTCCGGACAACTGGGGCAGCTATCGCTTAATCCCCGATGAGTTCGAATTCTGGCAAGGCCGCATCGATCGCCTGCACGATCGTTTGCGCTATCGCTGCCAGCCGGACAGAACCTGGCGCATCGAGCGCCTAGCACCGTGAACGTAGGCGCTTAGCCTTAGAGCCATTCAACACGCCCGGCGATCTCCGCGGGAGTGAGAACCTCGTAGATCAGAATCAACCCGCGGATGATCTGCCCGATCGAACGCGTTCGCTGAATCGCAAACGCAATGCCGGCGTGCTCGGAATCGGTCGCCGCCCGGCGCAGAAACCCGACGTCATGCGTCAGGTGAAAGCGGATACGATCAGCCACCGCTCAGGGCCCGCAACTTTGCCTGAAGAAGAGAGGGGTTCTTGTGTCGGAACGCCTCTGCGAACGCTTCATCCTCCTGGATCGTCCGCTCGACCTCTTCACGATGGTCATGGTAATAGGCCATGGCGGCGTAGACCGCCCCGAGCGGGAGATCATATTTCCCGGCAATGGCCTCGAGGCTCTGCCCCAGATGCAGGTGCATGATCGCGACATCGGCGACGGTGATGCGCCGCCCGGCGATCCGCGGGCGCCCTTCGCGCACCGCCGGACTGATCTCAATGTGATGATCGAGGATGGTTTCCATGACGGCTCCTGTTGCCTGTCGACGCATGCCTCGCATGCCTCTTATCATTTTACCAGCCGCTGCCGGGAAGTCATCGGCTAATATGGCGAGATGCTGACGATTGATGGATCACAGGGTGAAGGGGGCGGACAGATTCTGCGGACGTCGTTGGCGCTGTCTCTGGTGACCGGCACGCCCGTCCGGATCGAGAACATCCGGGCGCGCCGCGCCAAGCCGGGCCTGATGCAGCAGCATTTGACGGCCGTGCGCGCCGCGGCCGAGGTGGGACGCGCCGACGTGCAGGGCGCTGCCGTCGGCTCGCGCGAATTGACCTTCACGCCCGGCGCCATTCGGACCGGCGACTTCTTCTTTGCCGTCGGGACGGCCGGCAGCACGACGCTTGTCCTGCAAACGGTTCTTCCGGCGCTCTTGAGCGCGCCGGGGGCGTCGGCGATCGTGCTCGAAGGCGGCACGCACAATCCGCACGCGCCGCCGTTCGATTTCCTGGAGAAGACATTCCTGCCGGTCATCAACCGGATGGGGCCGCGGGTTCGAGCCAAGCTCGAACGCCCCGGCTTCTATCCGGCTGGCGGCGGGCGCTTCAGCCTGCGGATCGAGCCAGCCCCACTGTCACCAGTTGATCTTCGCGAACGCGGCGAAGTTCGCCACAAGTTGGCGCGCGCCATCGTGGCCAACCTGCCGCGGCACATCGCTGAGCGCGAGCTGCGCGTGGTGGCCGAGGTGCTGGGCTGGGCGCCGGACGAGCTGCAGATCGAGGAACTGCGTGAACCACCCGGACCCGGCAACCTGCTCATGCTGCAAATCGAGTGCGATCGCATTACCGAGGTGGATACGGCTTTCGGCCAGCGCGGCGTGCCGGCCGAGAGCGTCGCCCGCAAAGCTATCGCCGAGGTCGAGCGCTACCTTGCGGCCGGCGTGCCGGTCGGCGAGCATTTGTCGGATCAGCTTCTGCTACCGTTCGCGCTGGCGGGCGGTGGATCGTTTGTCACGTTCCCCCCATCGCTGCATGCCGAGACGAACAGCGCGGTGGTCAAGATGTTCCTGCCGGTCGAGATTCTTTGGATTCCCGAAAACGAGAACCGCTGGCGCGTGGAGGTCCGTTCATGATGCTCACCGACCGAGGCGTGACGGTTTTCTGCAGCTCCAGCAATGCCGTTGCGCCGGTGTATCGCGCGGCGGCCGCGGAACTGGGCCGCGTGCTTGTGGCCCGCGGAGCAGTGATCGTCTATGGCGGCGGGTCCGTGGGCCTGATGGGCGTCCTGGCCGATGCGGGGCTGGCGGCCGGCGGGCGCGTGGTCGGGGTCATCCCGCGCCAACTCGTGGCGGCCGAGATCGCGCATGCCGGCCTTACCGAGCAGATCGTCGTCGAGACCATGCACGAGCGCAAGGCCATCATGTCCGAACGGGCGGCCGGCTATGTCATCCTGCCCGGCGGCTTTGGAACCTACGAGGAGTTCTTCGAGGTCGTCACCTGGAAGCAGCTCGGCATGCACGACAAGCCGATCGTGCTGTTGAATGTCGAGGGCTTTTTCGATCCGCTGCTGGGGCAGATCGAGCGGGCCGTTGCCGAGCGCATGATCAAGCCCGAGTACGCCGGCCTGATTGCCGTCAGGCGAACGGTCGAGCAGGTTATCGGCTATCTGGAAGCCTACGAGCCCGTGCCGATGCGGGAGCAGAAATGGTTCTGATTTGAGTGATCAGGGTTCAGTTTTTCAGTTTTCAAGTCGAAGACCCGCCGTGTCGCAGATCCGCCGTGGCGGGGCGGGGTTCAGCAGCGGCCGCCCCCGATGTTTAGCCGCAGGCCCGCAGGGCGGGTGCGTGACAGGATCGGCGAGCGTCCGCAGCCCCGTTCACGGGGCTTGCCGCCGCAGGCGGCTTCAGGCCAGCCCGTTGTAGGGCTCTGGTTGGCAGGCCAGGCCCCGAATCTCTCAGCCCGTTTTAACGGGCTTGCGCCTTGGCTCAAGCCCTCGCCATCCGAGCATAAGCCCGTTGAAACGGGCTACAAGAATCTACGCGTCGCGCCTTCACCAGCCGTAGAACGGCTGGCCTGCAGCCCGCTGCGCGGGAAAGCCCTGTGAACCGGGCTGCGCACAAAAGCCCGCCGATTTTGTCACGGACCCCCGCAGGGCAGGGCTATCGCATCTAAATGAGATGAACCCTGCTGGCACGGTCAGGAACGCGACTGGAGCACGAAGCTGAAGCGCTCATCGTCGCAAGCAAACCGCGTTCGCGAGCCCAGGAACGCTGATCGGGATCTAGATGCGATAGCCCTGCCCCGCAGGGCCGCGCTGCGGCGCGCTGATTGACACCGGGGGGAAACGGCCGTACAAATGACTGTCGTCGCCGACGTAGCTCAGTGGTAGAGCACGGCTTTCGTAAAGCTGAGGTCGTGGGTTCGAATCCCACCGTCGGCT
>DASXUA010000231.1:0-4537 GCA_036505095.1 Phycisphaerae bacterium | reverse complement strand
CGGCGCTGACGATCACTTCGGTGACGCCCGGCATGGCGGCCAATTCGTACGTGCTGGCGTTCAATCGCCCGATCATTCCGGGTGCTTGGAACACCATCAAAGCCAACGTGAAAGACTCGGACGGCGCGACGATCCTGGCGAGTGCCAACTCGGTAGACCTGGGCTTTTTGCCCGGCGATAGCGATGGCAACTCGACGGTCAACACCCAGGATCTGCTCTCGCTGATTGGCAAGCTCAACGTGTGCGCCAGTGCCGGCACGTGCGCGACGCCCGCGGTGGTCGCCGGCGGTGACATGAATCGCGACGGCACCGTCAATACCCAGGACCTGCTGCGGCTGGTACAACTGCTCAACGGCACCGACACGCAGAACGTGTGGAATGGCGTGGTCCTGCCGCCGCAGCCCTAAGTTGGCCGCGGCGTTCATCGAGAGCTACAGGTTGCACCAGCGCGATTCATGTTTGCAGGCGCAAGTGCAGTTCCTGAAGCTGCTCCTCTGAAACGGGCGTGGGCGCGCCGGTCAGCGGGCAGACGGCGCGCTGCGTCTTGGGATAGGCGATCACGTCCCGCAGGCTGAGCTGCTTGCTCAGCAGCATGACCCAGCGGTCGAAGCCGAAGGCGATGCCGCCGTGCGGCGGGGCGCCGAAGCGCAGGGCCTCCATGAGGAACTGGAACTTCTCCTGCGCCTCCTGCTCGGAGATGCCGAGCAGGCGGAAGACCTTGGCCTGCACGTCGCGGCGGTGGATTCGGATGCTGCCGCCGGCCATCTCGGTCCCGTTCAGCACCAAGTCGTAGGCCTTCGCACGGATCCCGGCAATCGTGGCGTGATCGCTGCTGTCCAGCAGCGGAATGTCTTCATCCACCGGGGCGGTGAAGGGATGGTGCATGCTGTCCCAGCGCTTTTCTTCCGCGTTCCAGCCGAACGCCGGAAACTCGTGCACCCACAGGACGTTCCAGCGAGCCAGCGGAATGAGATTCAGAATCTCGCCGAGGCGCGTGCGCACATGGTGCAGATGCTTGCAGACGCCAGCGAAATCACCGGGCATGAAGAAGACCGTGTCGCCGACCTTCGCGCCGATCTTCTGGCTCAGCGCGCCGAAAACCGGCTGGATGAATTTGGCGATGCCGGTGGAGAACTCCGGGCCATTTGCTCCGGCAACGACTTTCGTCAGGGGCAAGCCCCCGCCGCCGATGCCTTTGACTTCTTCGGTCAGCCCGTCGGTAACCTTGCGCGTCAGGGCTTCGCCCGAAGCCACGATGCACTTGACCATCCCGCCTTTGGCCAGCGCATCACGAAAGATGCTGAAGTCGACGCCTTTGACGATATCGCTGACGTCCTGCAATTCCAGGCCGAAGCGCGTGTCGGGCCGGTCGATGCCGAAGCGATGCATCGACTCGGTATAGGTCATGCGCGGCAATGGCAGCTTGATATCCAGCCCAATCCCCTGCTTGAAGATTTCGCGCACGCAGCCTTCGACCATGCTCATGATATCGTCGGCCTGCACAAACGACATCTCCATGTCGAGCTGCGTGAACTCGGGCTGGCGATCGGCGCGCAGGTCCTCGTCGCGGAAGCAGCGGACGATCTGCGCGTAGCGATCGAAGCCGGCGATCATGAAGAGCTGTTTGAAGAGCTGCGGCGACTGCGGCAGCGCGTAGAAGCTGCCCGGCTGCACGCGCGAGGGCACGAGATAGTCGCGGGCGCCCTCCGGCGTCGACTTGGTCAGAAACGGCGTCTCGATTTCGACGAAGCCCTGCGCGTCGAAGTAGTCGCGGATCGCCTTGCCAATCCGGTGGCGTAAACGGAAGACGGCCTGCATCTCCGGCCGGCGCAGGTCCAGGAAGCGATAGCGCAGGCGCAGGTCCTCATTGGCGAGGTCGCGTTTTTTGTCCTCGGACGGCGCGATCTCGAACGGCACGGGGTCGGCTTTGGAGAGCAGCTCGACTTCGCGGCCGTTGACCTCGATCTCGCCGGTCGGAATTTTCGCGTTGACGTTCTCGCCGCGCGAGGCCACGTCGCCGCGAATCGCAATCACGTCCTCCATGCGCAGGTGCCGGGCGACCTCGTGCGCCTTCGGATCCGTCTGCGGATTGAATTTGACCTGCGTGATGCCGGTATAATCGCGGATATCGATAAAGACCATGCCGCCATGATCGCGGTAGTTATTGACCCAGCCGACCAGCAGCACGTTCTGAGCGACGTCCGCGGCCCGCAGTTGACCGCAGAAATGAGTCCGCCGGTTATAGGGAATCGCCACCTTGACAGTACCTCCCTCGGTCCAACAGAGACGAAAGTTGTATGCGTTGGCGAGCGGGAAGGCAAACGCGGCGGCGCAGGCCTACTGCGGATTGTTCGCCCAGCCGAATTCGAGGGCCGACGAGGCCCCGACCGTGAACTGCATGTCGCGCGCCCACAGGCGCAGGTGGTTGGCCGTCAGGTCCAGCGGCTCGGCCACTGGCGACAGCGGACCCTTGGGCGAGACGAAGCGCGAAACCGAGCCGTCGAGATACGCCAGATTGCAGCCGCGGTTATGCCGATCGCTGAACTGGTCCAGGTTCGCGAACGACCCGTCGTCATATGTGGCGTTGTAGAACTTGGAGTCCTCCTCGATCAGGAAGGGCAGCCCCGGGAAGCGGCGGCGCGTCGTGGTGGGCTGGGTGGGGTTCTGCGGGTAGGTCATGTACCAGCGCAAATCAGTGCGGGCGCCGGCCAAGCGGATGATCACGGTGTAGTCGAAGAAATGATTGGCCTGACGCTTGGCCGTCGGACATTCGAGGATCTTGTGCATGCTATGCAGGTAGGGCCGCAGGACGGAGGTTTGCAGCGGGTGCTCGTACAGGCCCGGATTGGCCAGATAGCTCGCGTTGTCCCGGCCGCACCAGTCAAGGTTGATCGGCCCCTGCCAAAAGGTCCCTGGGATGTAGCGGTATTCGTGAGCGTAGATGAAGAAAGCCAGCGCCACCTGTTTCATGTTCGACAGGCACACGGTCGCGCGGGCTTGCTCGCGTGCCCGATTGAGCGATGGCAGCAGGATGGAGACGAGCAGCGCGATGATCGCGATGACGACCAGCAGCTCGATCAGCGTAAACGCCGGCCTCGGCCGGTTGTGTTGGGCGACCATGGGCCGGCCCCTCCACAGAAGATCATGACCTCGCGACGCTCAAGTGAACTGCGCCTCCCAGAATACCGCCGCTTGGCAGCGCACGCAAACCGGGAATCGGAGTGGTTTGAGCAGATCGGGATCGGGCCAGGGTGTGCAAGTGAAGGCGGGCGGGACGCACCAAAAGATGCGCGCAAAAACGAAGCCTGGTTCGTTGGACCGCTGGATCGGAGTTACCCGTTCGGTTGGTCAAACTTCCAGGCTTCATTACAACGATACGCCGCGGTTATCGGGAGGCAAGCGGCCGTGAAATTTTGCGATTTGGAGAGTGCGGCATGCGATGAGCCCGCCAGGAGCATTGATCGGCCCGCGCGCGATGGTCGCTTGCGTCTGATGCGCGGCGTTGCCATACTGTCAGCGGCGCGAAAGACATTCACGAATTCATTTGATCAGGAGAAAGACGATGTTCACTCGCCGTGATTTTCTGGGCAGCGTGGCAGCCGTCGGCAGTGTCGCCGCGGTTGGTTCGTTCTCTTCCCTGGCCATGGCGCAAGAGAAAAAGGGAGAGCCCCCAAAAGCCCCGCCGCCCACTGCACCGGCCGCCGGGCCGTTTACGCTCCCACCGCTACCGTACCCATATGAAGCACTGGAGCCGCACATCGACAAGCAGACGATGATGATCCACCACGACAAGCATCATCAGGCCTACGTGGACAATCTGAATAAGGCCGTCGCGGGGCACCCGGACCTGGAGAAGATGAGCGTCGACGAATTGATGATCAACCTCGAGAAAGTGCCGGCCGACATCCGGACGAAGGTCAACAATCAAGGCGGTGGGCACTCAAATCACAGCATATTCTGGAAAAACCTGGCGCCGGCCGGAGGCGGTGGCGGCGGCGAGCCGGGCGGCGAACTGGCGAAGGCCATCGCCAGCGCCTTCGGCGATTTCGGGAAATTCAAGGAGGCGCTGACCAAGGCCGCCACCGACCGCTTCGGCTCAGGCTGGGCCTGGCTGCTGCGCGATTCAAGCGGCAAGTTGTCGGTCGACTCCTTCGCGAATCAGGACAGCCCGCTGACCAAGGGCCTCCGCCCGTTGCTGGGCATCGACGTCTGGGAACACGCCTACTACCTGAAGTACCAGAACAAACGCCCCGACTACGTGGCCGCGATCTGGAATGTCATCAACTGGAAGGACGTCGAGCAGCGCTTCGCCGCGAAATAGCCCCTCGCGTTTCAGGGCCCGTCAGGCTCCACGCCTGAGCGTTCGCTACGGAGGTCGAATGCGGCCGAAACCGGGTTGTGGTCGGTTCCGTTGGTTTCTACGGTGCCGGCCGTGATGTGATAGGAGCCCTTCGCGTAGCGCGCGCCGAGCGCGGGCGAGCACAGGATGAAGTCGATCATCGCGCGGTGCGGTTCCTTGTTGTAGGTGACGCGCTGT
>DASXUA010000230.1:0-6326 GCA_036505095.1 Phycisphaerae bacterium | reverse complement strand
AACGCAACATAATAGCCGATCGCTCGTTTCAATCCCTCATCGAAACTGACCTGCGGCTCGTAACCCAGGAGTGCGCGCGCCCGGCGGATGTCGGCCAGGGAATCCCGCACGTCGCCGGCGCGCGGCGCCGCGTAATGCGGCTGGATGCGCTTGCCGAGCAGTTCATTGACGCGCGCGATGACGCGATTCACGCTGATGCTCTCACCGCAGGCGACATTGATCACCTCGCCGCGCGTCTGCCGCACCGTCATGGCCAGCATATTTCCGTGCACGACGTTGTCGATATAGGTGAAATCGCGCGTCTGCTCGCCGTCGCCATATACCGTCGGCGGCTGACCGGCGATGATGGCCATCACGAACGCCGGAATGGCGGCCGCATACTGGCTCTTGGGATCCTGCCGCGGACCGAACACATTGAAGTAGCGAATCGTCAGCGTTTCCAGCCCCCAGCATTCATAGAACGCGCGGCAATAGTGCTCGCCGGTGAGCTTCTGCACGGCGTAGGGACTCTTCGGCGCGGGAGGGAGGTCCTCGTGCTTGGGTGAGACCTCGCTATCGCCGTAGGCCGAGCTGCTGCCGGCATAGATGACGCGGCGGCATCGAGCCTCGCGCGCGGCCAGCAGCAGATTGAACGTGCCCTGAATGTTGGCGTCATGCGACTCGCGTGGCCGCTCGACCGAGACCGGCACCGATGGCAGCGCCGCCTCGTGAAAGATGAATTCAATGTCCGCGCAAGCCGCCTGGCACGCGCGCGGCTCGCGCAGGTCGCCTTCGAGCAACTCGATTTTCGATGCGACGGCACTCAGGTTCTCCCGGCGGCCGGTCGCGAAATTGTCCAACACCCGCACGCGGTGCCCCAGCTCAACGAGCCGCGTCGCCAGGTGAGACCCGATGAAACCGCCCCCGCCGGTTACCAGCACGTTCGCCATGGCGTCACGTTAGTTCGCATCGGCAGCAGGGTCAACGCGACTTCGGGGTTCAGGTTTCGGGGTTTCAGGCAGCGCGCCGGCAGCACCTCACCAACGCACCGTCGCAACTCGGGAGATTTTTGGCGTCGCCCGGCTCCGCTTTACGCCTCTAAGAGTGCGTTGGGCCGCTCCGCGGATCGCAGGGCGGGGCGCGCATCAGGCATTCTTCTAGAGCGAGGTGCAATATGAGCCACCCGGAAATCGTGCGCAGTTGGTTGATCACGTTCGTGAACATCATGGATGTTGTGGCGGTGTTGCTCTTCGCGCTCACCGTGTGCCTGGCGGCTGCAGCGCTCGTGTCGCGTCGGGCCAGATCGGTACCCCTCCGTTTCCGCCGCTGCACGGCTCGATATCCCAACTTGTCTGGACATGGAGAGCGCGCGACCCACGCGCTGGGCGCGTAGTGCGTGCCGGGCGGCGAGTTGGAAAGGAGGTGATCCAAGCGAACTTGCTGACGGCGTGTCCGCTGGTAGCGGAGTGCGCCATGGTGAATTCTCGTTCGACAGATTTTCTCTAATCTCGACCAAACAGGAGGAAAGCAGTGTTTACTCTCAAGAGGATCGTTCGATCGCGTATGACCATTCTGGGTTTCGGCCTGAGCATCGCGCTGGCCGCGGCGCCGGCGCACGCCATCGTCCTGCCCGGCTGGGCTACGCCGCTGGGGTGGTCGTTGGCGGACATGGCCGAGGCGGTCGCCAACTTCAGCATCAGCGGCAACAACCTGATGTATTATCCCAGCACCCCCTTCCAGATTATCTACCGCCAGCCGGGGTCGGGATGCAACCTGGGCAATCCCGGGAGTTGCATCGGGAACAGCTTCACCGTTCATCCGGGCACCTACCTTTACGTCAAGTTCTTTTTCATCGATGACTCGCCGCCGGTCATCGGCACCTTCCCCACGGATCAAGCGGGTGCTCAGAACTACATGTTCGCGGCCGACCAACTCGGCGGGCACGATCTGCACATCATCATCGATGGTGCGGTCACGACGTTGGGACCGGCCTACGTGCCGGCGCCCGTGCCGATCCCGGCGCAGCCCTTCGGTCCCGGCACGGCCTACGACGGCACCAACCTGATTCAGATGGGCGCGTTCGTGACGCCCCTGAGCCGGGGACATCACACCATCACGATTGACGGTGATTTCGATGGGCAGTTGATTCTGGATACTTTCGGTGGTCCGGTCCACTTCCAGATCAACTACACGGTAGACGTTGTGCCGTAACGATTCAGAGACTGGATACCGTCAGGTCGGGTCTGCGGACCCGACCTACGGTATCGAGTCGCAGCTTGGAGAAATGCCATCATGAATTCCAGAACATGTCTTCCCCGCGCCGCCGCATTGGTGATTGCACCGCTGCTGACGTGTCTGGCATCTGCGAGTTCTTTACTAACCCTGGCGACCTGCCCGAGTGGTTGGAAGAGAGGTGCGCTGTGAAAGCACGATGGAGAATCGGATTGCGTGCGCTTCCGTTGCTGCTGACCTCATCGGCAGTGGCATCGGTCTATGATGTCGTCGCGGACTTCAGCGCCACCAACAACCCGACGGGGACGTGGTCGTATGGTTCGACCGCGTCTTTGGGCGGCTTCGACCTTTATACCGCGGTCATCCCCGGCAGCGACGGCGCCTCGCCGGTGTGGCTGCGAAATCCTGCCGAACTCTTCGTCGGCCCGCTGGTTTGGAAGAATCTCGGAGCGCCGGCTTACGGCGTTCCCACTGGAAAGGTCTCGCTTCATCCTGGGCCCACGGATTTTAGCGGCGTGCGCTGGACATCGCCCGAGTCGGGTCTGGCAACTGTTACTGGCGCGTTCGGCGCCGGCGACATAGGCTTGGTTTCTGTGTGGATCCTGCAAGACAGTTCGATCATCTTTCAGACCAGCGGCGCAGCCAGCACGGAGGCATTCGCGCTAACCACGCTGGTGGCACCCGGCACCACGGTCGACTTCGTCGTCGGCAATTTCGACGGGATTTTCGCCGACAACACACCCCTCAGCGCGACCATCAGCGTCGTTCCCGAGCCTTCGTGCATCGGCGCGGCCGCGCTGCTGTCGCTGATGGCATTCCGGCGGCGCTCAACAGGCCCGACCCAGCCGTCACCGCGAAAGGGAGCCGTTAGCCAAAGGTTAATGGCGCAAGGCTCGCGGTTCGCGCGGGCGCAGTTCGAGAGGAGGAATTCGCTATGGATCATTATCACATGAGTGGGTTGGGAATCAGCATCGCGCTGGTCGTCATGACCGGCGCAGAATCATCGGCGCGCGCAGATTGTGCCCCGCAGTGGCTGGCGGGCGTGCCGGGGATGAATGGAACGGTCTCCGCAATGACCGTGCTGCCGGACGGGCATGCGCTCGTGGGTGGGGCGTTCACGACGGTCGGAGGCGCGCCGGCCAACTACCTGGCGCGCTTCGACCCGTCCGGCAACACGTGGTCAGCGCTGGGATCGGAGCCCAACGGCGAGATCCGCACGCTGGCGCTGCTGCCGGATGGCGACTTGATCGTCGGCGGCTTCTTAACCGCCGCCGGCGGCGTGCCGGCCAACCACATCGCGCGCTATAGCCCGTCTACCAATACTTGGTCGGCTCTGGGCGCCGGAGTCGAGGGCTACTTCGTTCGCGCCCTCGCCGTGCTGCCGAACGGAGATGTGGTCGTCGGTGGGGGTTTCAGCATGGTCGGCGGCATGCCGGCCAACAACATCGCGCTGTATAGCACCGCGGCGAACACCTGGTCGGCGCTGGGCGCCGGCACTTCGGGTGGACCGCACAACGGAACCGTCTACGCCTTGGCCGTCCTGCCGGGCGGGGACGTGCTGGTCGGTGGCGAGTTCACCAGCGCCGACGGCATGCCGGCCAGCATGATCGCGCGCTACAGCCCGGCGAGTGCTACGTGGTCGACGCTGGGGTCAGGAACGAATGGGTGGGTTCTTGCTCTAGCCGTGCTGGCGGGCGGCGATGTGATCGTGGGAGGGTATTTCACCAGCGCCGGTGGCGAGTCAGCCATTCATATCGCGCGCTATAGCCCTGCCGACAGCACTTGGTCGCCCATCGGCGCGGGGGTCAGCGGTCCGGGCAGCGGCGTATTCACGCTCAACCTGCTTCCGGTCGGGGACGTCATTGCCGGCGGAAGCTTCTCGAACGCGGGAGGCGTGCCGGCCAGCAACATCGCGCGCCTGAATCCGGCGAACAACACCTGGTCGGCGCTGGGATCGGGAACCAACGGCTGGGTGTTCCAACTGACCGCGATTCCCGGTGGGGACGTGCTCGTCGGCGGGGGCTTCAGCACCGCCGGGGGCAATGCTTCATCTTATTTCGGCCGCTGGGGACCGGCTTGGGGAGATTTGAACGGCGACGGCTTTGTCAGGCTGGCGGACTGGAGTCTGTTTGTTGGGTGTATTCACGGCCCGGAATCAGCATCCGGGGCCGGGTGTGGCTGCGCCGACGCGGACAGCGACGGCGACGTCGATCTGCAGGACGCGGCCGTGTTCCAACTCCGGTTCCGGCCGTAGTCTTGGCCGCGGATTGACGCGGATCAACGCGGATCAGAAAACGCTCATCCGCGTGAATCCGCGTTGATCCGCGGCCAATTTCGACGATCAGCGGGCTTTTTCGGGCGATCAGGGATGGGTATATTGATGATCGAGAGCGCTGAGTCACGTAAGGTCTAGGAAAGCCCCATGCCGGCGGCAGAGATAACGCGATTGCTGCGCGCCGCGGCTCAGGGTGAGCCGCAGGCGGCCGAGCAGTTGTTTCCGGTCATCTATGGCCAGCTCCGCGCTTTGGCGCAGAACTACATGCAGGGCGAGCGCGCCGATCATACCTTGCAGGCCACCGCCCTGGTGCATGAGGCCTATCTGCGGCTCGTGCAGAACGAGCACATCGACTGGACCGGCCGCGCGCACTTCTACGTGGCGGCGGCCGATGCGATGCGCCGCGTGCTGATCGATCATGCCCGGCAGCGCGGCGCGCAGAAGCGCGGGGCCGACTGGGACCAAGTTACGCTGAACCTCTCCGACTTGGCGGCCGGGCGTGGATTAGACGAGCTGCTGGCCGTTGACGAAGCGCTCGAAGAACTCGCGGCCGCCGATTCGCGCACCGCGCAAGTAGTGCGATTGCGGTTCTTTGTCGGGCTGAGTATCGACGATACGGCCCGCGCATTGGGATTGTCGCCGCGCAGCGTCGATCGCGAATGGCAATACGCACGGGCTTGGCTGAAGAAACGGCTGAGCGCTTCGGACGCGGCGGGCCACATTTAGCCGCAGGCCCGTAGGGCCGCGCTGCGAAGGGCTACGATCTCCGACGCGCGTCTGCTCAGCGCCGGGCGGAGCGCATCCCGCAGTTTACCCGCCGCGGCGGGTTGCGGCCAAACGTGGCAACGGCACTCAGGATTCAGAACCATGGCAAATCAGGGGCGGGTGAAGCCAATTTTCGGGATGGCGCTGGAGCTTCCCGAGACCGAGCGCGCGGCGTTTCTGGAGCGCGCCTGCGGCGGCGATGCGGCGCTGCGGCGCGAGGTCGAGGAGCTGCTGGCGGCGCACGCCGGCCAGCCGGTGCTGGATGCCGAGACCATCGCGCCACCTGCCGAGCCATTTCGTGGCGCTGACGAAGGACCCGGCGCGCATATCAATCAATACAAACTGCTGCAGAAGATTGGTGAGGGCGGGTTTGGCTCGGTCTTCATGGCCGAGCAGGAGCGGCCCGTGCGCCGCCGCGTGGCGCTGAAGATCATCAAGCTGGGCATGGATACGCGGCAGGTGATCGCGCGCTTCGAGGCCGAGCGGCAGGCCTTGGCGATGATGGATCACCCGCACATCGCCAAGGTGCTCGACGCCGGCGCGACCGATACCGGTCGACCCTACTTCGTGATGGAGCTGGTCAAAGGCGTCCCCATCACCGAGTACTGTGATACGAACAACCTTACGGCCCAGGAGCGGCTGAAGCTGTTCGTGCCGGTCTGCCACGCGGTGCAGCATGCGCATCAAAAGGGGATCATCCATCGCGACATCAAGCCCTCCAACATCCTGGTGACGATGCACGACGGCCAGCCGGTGCCGAAGGTGATCGACTTCGGCATCGCCAAGGCCACCAGCGCGCGCCTGACCGAGAAGACGCTGTTCACCGAGCATCGCCAGCTCATCGGCACGCCGGCCTACATGAGCCCCGAGCAGGCCGAGATGAGCGGGCTGGATATCGATACGCGCAGCGATATCTACAGCCTCGGCGTCTTGCTCTACGAATTGTTGACCGGCAAGACTCCGTTCGACGCGAAGGAACTGCTGGAAGCAGGCCTCGACACGATGCGTCCCACGATCCGGGAGAAGGAACCAATCCGTCCTTCGACTCGGGTGAGCACCATGCTTGAAGGCGAAC
>DASXUA010000229.1:0-4451 GCA_036505095.1 Phycisphaerae bacterium | reverse complement strand
CCGACCGCTCCCTGCAGGGCGGCCGCATGGAAGACATACTTGATGCCGTGGTGCCGGTAAAGTCGGGTGGTGCGCGTTGCGACGACCCGGCCTGGCACCGTCGGGAGGACGATGCGCAGCTCCTCGATGCTCTTATGCAGCGACTCGTCGAGGCAGTCGCGGGCAATTCGCCCGTCGGCTGATGGCTCTGCATCCAGATAGCGCAGCGCGCCCGAGATCGAGTCGGCGTCGTAATATCGCCCAAGCTGCAGGTCGGTATTCTCCAGACTGACGACGACATCGGTGCCGAACGATTGGTTCTGGATATCCGTGATGTCCCCCGTCAGGAGGCAGATCTCCCGTTCCGGATCGGCGGGCAAAGCGTAGCGCCTGTCTCGTCCGTACGGCAGAATCTCGGGTCGCGCCCGCTCCAGCAGGTGGCGTACCTGCAGTTCGTCCTCGAGCTTGCGTGCGACGCCGAATTGCTCGAAGAGGTTCGGCGCCTTCCAGCCCTGTCGTTTGATCTCTTCGAGCATCTCCTGCACCCGGTCGGCGTAGGTGCCTTTGACCAGACGGGAGATCGGGACCATTTCGTATTGGATACACCGCAGATCCTTCACGTCGAAGGGCAGAGGCAGTCCCTTCTCGATCAGGATGACCACCGGACGCGCCGCTGACTGGGCAACCGCCAACTCGTAGAATACGTTTGGATTAAAGCCGGTCAGCAGAACCACACAGACGTCGGCATTGACGATTTCGCGGAACATCTGGTCAGTAATCGTTCCGCTTTCGGCCATCTGGTCGGAGCGCACAGCCACGACATCGCATTTGGCCAGCGCAGGCTTGATGATGAATTCCAGGACGTCGTCCGCATGGGCACGGACTGCCGACCCCTCTTCACCGATCGGACTGATGACAAAACAACGTCGGCGCTTGTCGGGGACATCGCCTTCTTCATCGTGACGCGGCCCAGGCGTGGTCATGAATTAGTCCTTCCTTGAAATGCTAGCATGGCCGGAATATTCTCAGAAAGCGAGGGCGGAGAATGGGGGGTGACGCGCAGGAGTGCGGATTCGCACCGCTGCCATCCTGTGCCACGATGTGCGAATTCCTCAGGAACAGGGAGCAACAGGGCTGCATGCTCATCAGTATTTCCGAGACGCTATCCTAAGGTTCCCTAAGTCATGCACGGAATCTTCATCAGCTACCGCCGCGAAGACGCCGCCGGCTATGCCGGCCGGCTCTACGATCGGCTTGCGGCGCACTTCGGCGACGAGCGTGTATTCATGGACGTCGAGGGAATCGAGCCGGGCGCCGATTTCTTCGATGCCATCGAACGCGCAGTCGGCTCGTGCGAAGCACTGATCGTCATGATTGGCAGCGAGTGGCTTGCCGCCGATAGCGCAGGCCATCGCCGGCTCGATGATCCCGCTGACTTCGTGCGCCTTGAAACCGCGACGGCCCTGGCCCGCGGCATCCGCGTTGTGCCGGTACTCGTGGACGGTGCCGTCATGCCGCGCGCCGACCAGCTGCCGAAGGAACTCGCGCCGCTGACGCGACGCCAGGCGGTCGAGCTGAGCCACAAGCAATGGGACGCTACCACCGCTGAATTGATCCGCACGCTGGAGAAGATCCTCAACCAGGACAAGGCGCGAGTCGCCAAGACCTCGACCGCCGAACCGACGCCGCAGGCCGAGCCCCAGCGGTCTGAGCCGCAGCCGCTGGCGGGGGAACGGCGCTTCGACCGACGCTACTGGGGAATCGGAGCCGTGCTGGTGCTCGGCGCCGCCAGCGCACTGCTCTATCTGACGCAGCCGTGGCGCGAAGATACCACGCCACCTCCAGCGCCTGCCGTTCTACGCGTCACCCCCGGCCAAGTGGAGTTTGCCGAGCAGCCTTTGCGCGTTGCGGGCCCGACCTCGGTAGTTACTCTCGCAAATGGCGGCGGCGCACCGCTGCGCGTGCGTAGTGTCAACATCGAGGGTCAGGACGCAGCCGATTTCAAACTCAGCGAGAGTCAATGCAGCGAGCGCGAGCTCGGCCCGGGCGAAACGTGCACGATCAAGGTCACCTTCATTCCACGGGCCTCGGGCATGCGTGTCGCCACGCTGGCGATCGTCGCCGAGGGGACGAGCGCGGCGCCGACCGTCAGCGTGCAGGGCCGAGGCGCGGAGTCGGTTGCGGCCGTGGTCACGCCTCCGCCCGACAAGCCGAAGCCGCCGCCCGCCGGACGACCGACGCCCCCGCCCGAGCGCAAGCCCGAGGTTGCGACCGCGCCGCCGAAGATTCTCCCCCCGCCGCCCGCGCAGCTCATCACCGTGCCCGACCAGGTCGGGAAATCGCGGCGCGACGCCATCGCCGAACTGGAGAAGGCCGGATTGGAAGTGCGGGTGATCGAGAACAAACCGGAATTGAGCGCATCGGCAGCAGTCGACTCGGTGGTTTCGCAGTTACCGAAAGGCGGCGAACAATTGAAGGCGGGCGGCCGCGTGACCCTTCACGTCGCGGTCGCGCCCGCATCGGCCGCCCCAGCGCCCGCACCGGCCGTCCCGGCGCCCGCACCGGCCGCCGCGCTCGCCACCGCATTCCCACGCGTGGGTGACACCTGGCAATACCGCGTCAGGAGCATGTGGAAAAACGTCGAAGAGCGCACTTTTGTGCATCAGGTGACGGCGGTCTCGCAGCGCGAAGTGCGCGAGACGATGAGCGAAGTCGCAAGCGGGGACAATGCTTCCGAGGGCAAGTCTTTCGGCCCCGACCCGCGCTTCGTCGAATGGCGCGGCAAGGGTTTTTACTTTGTCGAGTTCAACCCGTTCCTCCAGGTTTTCGGCGCATTGCAGCCCGACACGGCGTGGAAGTCGCTTACCATACCAGTCGAGAACCCCAGCAGCTGGTATAGCCAGGGCCGCGTTCGCGGTTGGGACTCGATTTCGGTGCCGGCCGGCAGCTTCAAGGCGCTGCGCGTCGAGCTGAACAGCAGCCGCGCGGCCAGGGCCAGCTCGGTTCAGGAGCCGCAGCGCGTCCAGTATGTCATCTGGTACGCCTCCGACGCCAAGCGCACCATCAAGCATGTGCGCACGGTCTACGCAGCAAGTGGTTCCAAGCTCGACGAGGAGACCTACGAGCTGGTGAAGTACCGGGTCCAATGAGCCGGCGCGTTGCTGCTTCGGTTTCGAAGACCGCCACCGGGACCAAGCCCATCAACGTCGTTGTTGACCTGTCCCATCACAATGAAGCGGTCGACTTTGTGAAGATGAAGGCGGATGGGATCGTTGGCGTGATCCACAAGGCCACGCAAGGCTTGAGGTATGTGGATAAATCCTATGCGAGTCGTCGCCGTAAAGCACTGGATTGCGGACTGCTTTGGGGCGCGTATCACTTCGGGGTAGGCGCGGATGGATCGGACCAGGCACAGTTTTTTCTGAAGGTGACGAAACCCGACGAACATACCCTTCTGGTACTTGATTACGAACCCAACTTGACTGGACCCACGATGGCGCTCGATCAGGCGCGTGAGTTCATCGAACACGTCGCTGAAGCAACGGGACGATGGCCAGGATTGTATTCGGGACACCTGATCAAGGAGCAACTCGGTGGCGTGACGCCGCCCGATCGTCAATTATCGAAGTGCTTTCTTTGGCTTGCCCAATACAACGGGCCGAAACCACTCAACATACCATCGACCTTCAAGACCTGGACGTTCTGGCAATACACCGATGGTGTCCATGGTCCCCAGCCTCATCGCGTCGATGGCGTCGGGCTTTGCGACCGGAATAAGTTCAACGGATCGCTTGCTCGACTGAGAAAACTCTGGGGCGTGGCCGACCGCTGATCATTGCCTGCAACCAGGTTTCCTGGCCGTCCGGATTTGACGCTGGATTTCAACCTGGGCACTGCGATCTTCCGACGAGCGCAAGCGCTCAAGCGTCATTATCATGCCTGCGATGGATGCGTGGATCGCGCCCTTGCTAGCCGCTCTGGCCCTGCCGCAATACGGGCTCAGTACGGTGTTCGTTGTAGCGTTGGTTTCGGCGACGCTACTGCCGATGGGCTCCGAGCCGGCCGTTTTCGGGCTCGTCAAGCTGAACCCGGAACTCTTCTGGCCGGCGATATTCGTCGCCACAGCCGGCAACACGATTGGCGGCGCCGTTAGTTGGTGGATCGGCTATGGCGCCGAGCGGGCTTACGAACACGTTACAAAAGACCACCGTGCGGCGCATCCGCGCGCATTGCGCTGGCTCGAACGCTTCGGCGCCCGGGCCTGTCTGCTGTCTTGGATGCCCTTGGTCGGCGATCCGCTATGTGCGGTGGCGGGCTGGCTGCGGTTGGCGTTCTGGCCCTGCGTGCTGTACATGGCGATCGGCAAGTTCGCTCGTTACGTGATCATGACCGCCGCACTGCTGTGGTTCTTTCCCGGGTCGTTTTCACTCTGAGCCGTTGGCTCAGGCACGGCGCCGCCATGCTCACTCGGC
>DASXUA010000228.1:0-10513 GCA_036505095.1 Phycisphaerae bacterium | reverse complement strand
TTGCAGGTCGACAGGATCAGCGACTCGGCGCAGGGAAATCGAAACTGAAAGCGGCCCAAGGCCGCGGCGCAGTGCTGCTCGTCAAACGCAAGCTGCTCCCGGACGGCTACCGGAGCGGTCTTATGATTGCAACCGACGACGAAGGTTCTCATGGGAGTAGCCAGTAGCCAGTGTCCAGTAGCCAGCACTAGCAACTAGCAACTGGCTTCTGGCTACTGCTTAGCGATGCAGCGGCGACAGCATGTCCACGACCATGATGACGAACACCAGCGCCGCGGCGCTGCTGGCGGCCAGGATGGCCACCCGCCGCCCGCGGAAGCTCGGGACCAGCCACGCGGCCGTGACGGTCACCATGTACACGCCCCAGATGGCGAACGAGGCGATGATGAATTCGTTGTGTACCCACGCCGACGTGGGCGGGTTCACCGAACGGACCATCTCGCAGATGCCGGTCAGGATTCCGAACGAGAACAACGCGAACCCCAGCGACAGATTCCAGCGGATAAAGCGTTCCCAGGCCTCCAGCGGCGCCACGCGTCCCAGTAATGCCGACGAGTCCTTGCGCCGCAGGATGCGCGCGGTCACCAGATAGACCACCCCGGCCGTACCACCGCACGTCAGCAGCGCCGCCCCCGTCGCCAGCGACAGCGGATGCACGACGAACCAGGCCTGTCCCACCCCGGCCGCCGGCTGCCGGGCAATGAACAGAAAACCGCACGTCTGGATCACGGTCGCGATCGGTAGTAAGAATCCATCGAAGCCGCGCATGGTCGCGCGGTGTTCGGCTATCAATGCCATCAAGGCGATGAGCGTGCTGAGCAATAGGGTGAAATCGAAGGTAACGGCCAGCGTGCGGTTAGGCCCGATGGCTGCCATCCGCCAAACGAGCAGCGCCGCGTTAAGACTGACCGCAATCAAGGTGATCCACGGCAAGACGCGCCCCGGCCCATCCGCGCGGTAGCGCAGGCGCAGCACGGCCCCGCAACTCGCCGCGGTAAGCAGCGCAGTCGACCATACGGCCAGGAACAAGTATAGCGGTTGCGGCATGCGATGGCGTCAAGTGCGCCGGCAGTCGTGGCGACCCCCAGTCCCGCGAAATCCAACAAAACCAGCGGATATTGTAGTCGCTCAGCAGGGCCCGGTCGAATCCGGTCGCGCTGTGATCACGTCAACCCCCCCCGCCGAGGCTGTGCACAAAGCTGATGCCGACGAGACGCCAAGACTTTCGAGACGGTTTTGAATCTTGAAATCCTCTCTGCGTCTAAGGCGCATCGGACTCGCTGTCGCTGAGTTGCTCGACGGCGCCGCGGCGCTGTAGGTAGAGCGCGGTCAGCCAGCAGAGCAGCGCCCACACCAGTCCGGCCGACCAGCCGGCCAGCACGTCGGTCGGGTAGTGCACGCCCAGATAGATGCGCGTCAGCCCGATGAGGAACGTCAACATCATGGCGACACTGACGAAGTAAATCTTCTCCCGCCGCCTGGGCACGACGCGCATGAGCAGCGAGCCCAGGGTCAGATAGACGATGGCCGACAGCATCGCGTGGCCGCTCGGAAAGCTGGGGGTGTGAACCAGAGCCAGGTGCGGCACGACGGACGGGCGCTGGCGTCCGATAGTCTCTTTCAGGATGTAGCTCAGCAGCGTTCCGCCGGCGCTGGCGATCAGCACGAGCCACATCGCATGCCGACGGCGTTCCATGAGAAGATAGCCGACGACCGCGAGCGTCATCGACACGAGCACGGCAGGTCCGCCGAGCGCAGACAGGTCGATAGCCGCCTGCTTGAGCCAGCGCGGTCCAATCGGCTCGGCCGGCTGCTGCGGTCGACGCATGAGCAGAATGACACGCTCGTCAAAGTTCTGTGTCTGACCTTCAACGACGCGATTCGCAAGCGCGGCAAAAGCCCACGTGAAGAGCACCACCGCCAGCGCTGCGAGCAGGACAGTGCCTTCGTCGCGAACCAGCCGCGCCACGCGCTTCATAGTCGCGGATTATAACCGCGCACAATGACGCGGCGCCACGCATAGCCGCAACCCGCCACGGCGAGCCCTGCGGCTAAACGTGGGCTTGAATATGTGCGGTCAGCCCTTGGTGGCCTCGCCGTTCTTGTAGGCGACGTTGCAGTGCTCGCACTTGCCGTCTTTGACGATGGCGGCGCCGCAGTCCGGGCACTTCTCGGAAGCGGAGGCGGCCTTCGAAACCACCTTGTGCGCGTTGACCGCCGCGTCATAAGCGGTCTTGCCCTGATAGTAACGTCCGCTCACGAAGCCGCCCTTGCACTCGCTGCAGTAGCCGCCGTCGGCCGACTTCGAGGCTTTGTTGCAGGTTTCGCAGTGCTCCACCATCGCGGCGATCTTGTCATCGGTCGCGGGCTTACCGACGGCCAGGGCATACGCATAGCTGCTGGTGTACATCTTGCCGTTGACGAAGCTCACATGGCAGTGCTCGCAGGTGCCGCCGTCCTTCATGGCTTTGGCGCAGCCGGGGCACTTGTCCATGCCGCTATCTTTGGCCGACACGCCCGCCAGCGCGTCATAGAGCTTGCGCGCGGCCACACTGATACCGTAGAACTGGCCATGCTTGCAGGTATCGCACCAGCCCTCGCCGGCTTTGGCCATCTTCTCGCAACAATCTCCACCCGCCAGAACCCGTGCCGTGCACAGACACAGCACCATCAAACCCAACCCTCCAATCAAGCGACGCATGCGAAACTCCTGTCAAAAAACGGCACCGGGCGGGCGGCCAACTCGTTCGCCGTGAACCCTTCACGGCGGGCGGCCCCGCGCGGCTGCCGCCGCATGATCCTTATACACCAACCCTCGCCAGAGGGCGACTGATTCCGTTAGAGCCACCCCAATTCCACCCATTGGGCGTTAACCCCATCAAATGTCAAGGTTGCCGACGGGCTGGGTGCCGATATGCTTACTTGAGGCCAGTGAGCGCCCATGCAGGTACGCCTTTTTAACGTCATTCCTTCGATTCCCGAGCCGCTCGCGGGCTTGCGCGAGCTGGCCTATAACCTGTGGTGGTGCTGGCAGCCGGATGCGATCGACCTTTTCCGGCGGCTCGACCCGGACTTGTGGCAGAGCGTCCGCCAGAACCCCGTCGAGCTGCTCGCCCAAATCAGCCAGGAGCGTCTGCGGCGGGCGGCCGACGACGTGGCCGTCCAGGCCCACCTGGAGCGGGTTCTGTCGGCGCTGCGGAGTTACCTTTCCGCCCGCACGTGGTTTGCCGTCACGCATCCCAAGTTCGTCGCTCCCGGCGCCGCCGGGATCGCCTATTTCTCGATGGAGTTTGGCCTGCACCAGTGCCTGCCGATCTACTCGGGCGGTCTGGGCGTGCTGGCGGGCGATCATCTCAAGAGCGCCAGCGACCTGGGCACGCCGCTGGTCGGGGTCGGGCTGCTTTATCACCAAGGCTATTTCCAGCAGCGGCTTTCGTCCGACGGCTGGCAGTTCGAGGATTACCCGGAGCTGGATCTCCGGCGTCTGCCGCTGAGCGAGGTACGCGGCGCGGATGGCAAACCGCTGCGGATATGGGTCGTCGTGGGTGAGGCGCACGTGCAGCTCGGCGTGTGGCAGGCGCGTGTCGGCCGCAATTCGCTGTTCCTGCTCGACACGCATCTGCCCGAGAATCAGCCCGAGGACAGCGAGATCACCGCGCGGCTCTACGGCGGCGACCTGGAGATGCGCATCCGCCAGGAGATCGTGCTGGGGTTCGGCGGCGTGCGGGCGCTGAGCGCCATGGGCATCGAGCCCAGCGCGTTTCACATGAACGAAGGGCACTCGGCCTTTCTGGGGCTGGAGCGCATCCGCGCTCTGGTGGAGAAAGGCCTGGCGTTCGGCGAGGCACAGGAGGTCGTCGCCGCCTCGACCGTATTCACCACGCACACGCCGGTGCCGGCGGGCATTGACACATTTCCGCCGGCGCTGATGCAGAAGTACCTCGGCCCATACGTCGATCAACTGCACCTCTCGTGGGAGGACTTTCTCAAGCTCGGTCGCCAGCCGCAGGACCCGCAGGATGGTCCGTTCTCGATGGCGGTGCTGGCGCTGGCGCTGGCGCGGTACTGCAATGGTGTCAGCCGGATTCATGGCGACGTGGCTCGCGAGCTGTGGCAGACGGTCTGGCCGGACGTGCCGCGCGAGGAGGTGCCCATCACGTCGATTACCAACGGCATCCACGTGCGGACGTGGCTTTCGTACGACATGGCGCGGCTGTTCGAACGCTATCTGGGACCGGACTGGGCCGACAACCCGGTCGACTCTACGATCTGGGGGCGCGTTAGTGAAATCCCCGACGCGGAACTGTGGCGGACGCACGAACGTCTGCGCGAGCGCTTGGTGGCGGCTGTCCGCCAGCACGTGCGGGCGCAACTGATTCGGCGCGGGGCGCCGCCGGCGCAGATCGATGCGGCCGACGAATTGCTGGATCCCGAGGCGCTCACCATCGGGTTTGCGCGGCGGTTCGCGCCCTACAAGCGCGGCACGCTGATCATGCGCGACCCCGAACGGCTGGCGAGTATGTTGAATCAGGCCAACCGGCCCGTGCAGTTGCTGATCGCCGGCAAGGCCCATCCGCGCGACAACACCGGCAAGGAACTGATCAAGCGCGTCGTGCAGTTCGCGCGCCGCAAAGATGTCGTCAATCGGGTCGTGTTCCTGGAAGATTATGAAATCGGCCTGGCGCACGACCTGGTCCAGGGGGTCGACGTCTGGCTGAACAATCCGATCAAGCGCCTGGAGGCCAGCGGCACCAGCGGCATGAAAGTTACGCCGAACGGCGGCATCAATCTTTCGGTGCTGGATGGCTGGTGGCCTGAAGGCTACGACGGCACCAACGGTTGGGCGATCGGCAACAACCATCAATACGACAACGATGAATATCAGGACTTCGTCGACAGCGAAGCGCTTTATGATCTGCTGGAGCGCGAGATCGTGCCGCTGTTCTACGAGCGCGGGGCCGACGGTCTGCCGCGCGGCTGGATCGCGAAGATGAAGAACTCGATGCGCACCTGCTCGCCGAAATTCAGCGCCAACCGGATGGTGCGCGAATACACGGAGCGGATGTACGTGCCCGCGGCCAAGCGCTGGCAACAGCTTACGGCCGATGGTTTCAGCGCCGCGCGCGCCCTGACGGCCTGGAAGTCGCGGCTGGCGTCGCGCTGGGACCATGTTCGTATCGAGGCATTCGGCGCGGACGGTGTGGCCGGTGGCGAGGCGGTCCACAACGAATCGGCGACCCAACCTGCCACGGCGGATCTGCGACACGAGGAGTCAGCGACCCACCCCGGCGGGTCTGCGCGCTGGAACGGCAGCGGCATCGAGCTGGAAGTGGGCAAGTCGCTGGACGTCACGGCGCGCGTGCGGCTGGGCGACGTTTCGCCGGACGAAGTGGTCGTAGAGCTGTATTACGGTCCGGCGGCCGCTAGTGGCGGCCTCAGCCGCGGTGCTTCGATCCCCATGCAGTGCCGGGGCCATCTGGAGAACGGCGTCTACGAGTATGGTGGCAGTGTGCCCTGCGCGCGCAGCGGCATGCAAGGCTTCACCGTGCGCGTTATCCCACGGCATCCCGAATTCGTCGGCCGCTACGACCTGCCGCTGATCCGCTGGGCTTGATACGCATTTCCGATTGCCGATTTCCGATTTCCAAATCAGGGGCCATCGCAAAGATGGTCCGGCATAGCAACTGCTCCATGCGTCGAGCAAGAGCCAGCGGGAGTATCCGGTGGCCGCAAGACGACACAGAGCGTGCCCGCCGCGCCAGAATGTCGGAGGGTGAACTGCGCGACTGCCGGTTGAACAGCACCCAAATGAAAGGAGCATCTCATGGCATTCCAGAAAGGCGACCGCTATCGTTGCAGCGATCCGAACTGTGGCTGCGAAATTGAAGTGACCAAGGGCGCCAAGCCCGGTGCCGGTGGAAACCAGAATCCGCGCTGTTGCTGCGGTAAGGAGATGCAGCCAGTCGGCAGTGGTGCCCGGCAGCCGGCGGGCGCCGTGAAATGAACCCGGCCGTCGGCGCGCGGGTCGGGGTAAGCATGCTTCGAGCAGCACGGCTGAGGGCGCTGGCAACCGTCATCCTGCTCAGCGCGC
Source organism: Phycisphaerae bacterium (assembly GCA_036505095.1). GTDB lineage: Bacteria > Planctomycetota > Phycisphaerae > UBA1845 > UBA1845 > DASXUA01. The sequence continues at coordinate 4,422 of DASXUA010000228.1, read as the reverse complement.
CGGGCTGGATGGGCGGCTGCCCACCGGCGTCTGACGGTATCTTCCATCGGAACGGCGGGGCCAACGCCAACCGCAGCGGCGGGAGGATCTGTGGCGGAATTGCCGGTCTTTCTTGCCCTGAGGGTGAGTACTGCCGCCTCGACCCCGGCCAGTGCTGCTGCGATTTTGATGGCACGTGCACGCCGGTGCCGTCGGCCTGCCCGCTCATCTTTGCCCCGGTGTGCGGCTGTGATGGCCGGACCTGCGGCAATGAATGCGAAGCGGCTGCGGCAGGCATGAGCATCGACCACGCCGGCGAGTGCCCGTGAGGCCTACATACTAGAATCCTGGCACGGCCAGTCGCCGGTGAAAACTTCGGTTGCGGGCCCGGTCATGTAGATGTGATCGTTTTCGGCCCATTCCAGTTCCAGATCCCCGCCCGGTAAGCGGGCGATGATCTGGCGTTGGGTACGGCCGGTGAGCGCTCCGGCGACGCAGACGGCGGAGGCGCCCGTACCGCAGGCTTGCGTCGAGCCGCTGCCGCGCTCCCAGGTTTTCATGCGCACGCGCGACGGATTCTGCACCTGGACGAAGTGTGCGTTGATCCGCTCCGGGAAGCAGGGGGCGCACTCAAACTGCGGGCCAATGCGCAGCAGATCGAAGGCGTCCAGGTCATCGACGAACACGACGCTGTGCGGATTGCCCATCGAGACGCATGTGACCCGATAGGCCTCACCGGCGATCTCGACGGGATAATCGACGATGCGGTCGCCCGGAAACGTGGCTGGCAGCGATTCGGGCGCGAGTTGCGGCCGACCCATGTCGACGCGGACCGATTCAACCTGATCGTCGCGGCACCGCAGGGCCAACTCCAGCACGCCAGCGTCCGTCTCGATTCTCATCGGGGTTTTGCGGGCCAACCCGTGCTCATAAGCGTACTTTGCAACGCAGCGAATGCCATTGCCGCACATCTGGGCGCGCGAGCCATCGACGTTGTACATCTCCATGCGAACGTCGGCGACATTTGAGGGACAGATCAGAATCAGGCCGTCGCTGCCCACGCCCCTGTGTCGGTCGGAGATGGCGCGCGACAAGGTCGGCGCATCCGTCACACGCTCCTCGAAGCAGTTGACGTAGATGTAGTCGTTCCCCAGACCATGCATCTTCGTGAACTTCATGGCGGGAATTGTACGGCAGACACGGCGCGATTTCAGCATCGGCGCATCACGTGACCCATGGCGGGCGGGACGCCCGCCCCGCAATTACCAGCCGGCATGCTGGCCGAAGCGCTTGACCACCTCAGCCTTCACGACCGCGAGCGGCTGTGCGATGCGCGCCCCGGCCGCACGCGAATGACCACCGCCACCGAAAGTAACCGCCAGCGACGCCACATCCACGGCGCCCTTGCTGCGGAAGCTGACGCGCGTCACACCGGCCTCATCTTCGGCCAGCAGCACCGACCCTTCGACGGAAGCGATCTTCAACGGCTCGTTGATCAAGTTCTCGGTGTCGGCGCGCTGCGCACCGCAGCGCGCCAGCATCTCATTCGTGACGGTCAAGACCGCCAGGCGCTCGCCATAGTAGAGTTCCAGCGTGCTCAAGGCGGCGCCGAAGAGCCGCACGCGCGCCGCCGTTTCGCATTCGTAGATGCGGCGATAGATCTCGTCGATGGCCAATCCCGACGGCAGCAACTCCGCGGCGGCCTCGAACGTGTGCGGATCGGTATTGGAGAAGCGGAACCAGCCGGTATCGGTGGCGATGCCGACGAACAGCGCCAGCGCCGTCTGTGGATCGATCGTCCAGGACGCGGCGCGGCACCAATCGTATAGCAGCCGGCACGCGGCTGAGGCGAATTCGTCGATCAAGAGTTCGTCGGCCGGCAGGTCGCGCGTCAGGTGATGGTCCACCACGACCTTAGGCACGCGCGCAGCGCGGAGCCAGTCCGCCAGCGGCAAAAGCTGGCTGTAGGTGCACGTGTCCAGCACCAGCACGCCATCGACGCGCGCCAGATCGGGCGAACGCACGGATAAATCCCATATGCCGGGAGGATCATCACCGAAGACCCACGCGTACTTCTGCGATGGTGGTTCGAAGAGCAAGCTGAGCGGAGCGACCCCACGGCCGCGCAAGACGCTCCGCATGGCTGCCACGCAACCCACGGCATCGCCGTCGGCGCGCGTGTGCGTCACGAGCAGCGGGCGTTTCCAGCCTGAAACCATCCGCGCCGCGCGGGCAAACTCTGCCTGATCGACTGACATCAGGAACTCCGTTGCACCTCGGTCACATCGCGCGCAATCTGCTCTACCAGTTCCGCGGCCGACGCAAAGCGGCGCTGGCCGCGCAGAAAGCGGCGGAATTCGAGGCGCAGCCGCCGGCCGTAAAGCTCGCCGGAAAAACCGAGCAGGTGCGCTTCGACCTGCGTGCGCGTGCCGCCAAACGTCGGGTTGGTTCCGATACTGATCGCCGCCGGATACAGGTCACTCTCGATCCGCCCGGTACCGGCGTAGACGCCGTCGCCCGGCAGCACGAGCAGATCGTCGGCGGCCAAATTGGCCGTGGGAAATCCAAGTTGCGCGCCGCGCGCGTCGCCGCGTACGACGACGCCGGTCAGCGCGTAGGGCCGGCCCAGGCACAGTTCCGCCTCCTCGACGCGGCCGGCCGTCAGCAGCGATCTGATGAGCGAACTCGAGATGATCTGCCGCTCACCGCCGACTTCGAGGTAGAATGGATCGGCCACCACGACTTCGTAGCCGTGCTGCAGCGCGAGCCGCCGGAGTGTCTCGACGTTGCCGCGCCGCTGCCGGCCGAAACCGAAATCGGCCCCGACAATGATGCGCGCCGGATGGAACCAGCGGACGAGATGATCCTGTACGAACGCCTCCGCTTCGAGGGAAAGCAACGCTGGGGCGCTCCGCGCCACTACCAGAACATCGGCGCCCGTCACCGCAAGCTGCTGCACCTTCTCCTCGGCGGTCGTCAGGCGCCGCGGGGCGCGGGCGGGAGCGACGATCGTCAACGGGTGCGGCTCGAATGTCAGCACCGCCAGCGGCACTCCAAACTGCCGGGCGCTGCGGCCTGCCGTGGCGAGAATATGCTGATGACCACGATGAACGCCGTCGAAGTTGCCGATAGTGAGTACACTGCGCGTCAGCGCCGCACCCAATTGCTCAAAGCCGTCAATGACGCGCACGGATCGCTCCCAAGCCGTCCCGAGGCGCATGCGGCCGCAGGCTTCGGACGCAGGCCAAGTCGCACGCGCGCGGGCTCCGGAAGAATAGCGCCGGACGCCGCGAATGGCAACTGAGCCCGCGCCGGCCGCGATCGGAACGAATGTAATGCCCGACGACCCCGTCATTGCGAAGCCCGGTCAGGTGGACGTCGTTCTGTGCATGGACGGCGAAGCCCATGCGCGCCTCGGCGCGGTCGTGCGCCACTTGAGCGTGGGCCTGGTGGACTTGGCGGCACTGGTGCGCGTGCTCACTTCGGCCGCTGATTCCGAAGACCTGTCACTCGGTCCGCTGCAGACACTGGTTTATCAGGAGCCGGCCTGGCCGCTGGTGGGACGGCGGATGCGGCGCATCATCGACCTGGTCGAGGATCGCCCGCCCAAGCTGGTGCACGTTATCTCGACCGGCGCGCTGCCGATTGGCCGGAAGCTGGTCGAGCGCTTCGACGCCGAGCTGATTTTCCAGATGACCTCTCTGGATGATATCGACGCCCTGTCATCGATCGGTTACGGCAGCCTCGACCAGGTGATCTTCAGCAGCGAGCGCATCCAGCAGCGCGCCATCGATCTGGTGGAGTCGCGTGCCAGCGTCGCCGCGCCGGTTCTGATTCGACCCGGGCTGCTGGCTGGCACGCGGCCGCTGTGCTTCTCCGACCCGACGCGCACGTCCACGCTGCTGTGCACGGCGCGCATGGAGCCGCATACCGGGGTCGATCTGGTCATTGAGGCCGCGGCGCGCCTGACAGCGCGCGGACACGATATCATGCTGTTTCTGCTCGGCACGGGCGTGCGCGAGCCGGCGCTGCGCAAGCTGGTCGAGACGCTGGGGTTGACGGCGCGCGTCACCTTTGCACGGCCGTTGGCCGACCCGGTGACCGTCATGAACGGCGCTGACATCTACGTTCAACCCGAGATCGAGCGTGCATTGTGGGCCAAGCCGCTGCAGGCCATGGCCGCCGGGCTGGCGGTCGTGACTTTTGAGGGCTGCGCGAGTGACGCTTATCACGACGGCGAGACGGCCGTCGTCTGCCCCGAGCGGACGGCCGATGTCTTGGCGACCTGCATCGAAGGGCTGCTCAAGGACCAGGATCGCGCCCGCCGCATGGGGAAAAGCGCGCAGGACTACATCCGGCAGCACCACGCCATCAGTACGATGGCCGAACGCACGATGGAGGTCTACCGCCAGCTTCTGCTCCACCGCACGACGTTCGCCTTGA
>DASXUA010000227.1:0-1510 GCA_036505095.1 Phycisphaerae bacterium | reverse complement strand
AAGAGCATCGCCGGCGGTGCCGAACTCGTGGCCGGCGTACCGGGCAACGGCGTTGCGGAGGATGCGGCGATGCTCCTCCAGTGCCGCGTGATACCGGTCTGTGCCCAGCTCCGCCAGTCGGGACGTCGAGTCCTCGATGTCGCTGAAGAGGAGGGTGACGGTGCCGGTGGGTTTGGTGGTCATGGGATCATTCGGCATTACACCGCCTCCCAAAGCGCGCGGAGCGGTACGGCATACAGCCCGTCGCCGAAGCTTGCGCTAATCTCGCCGTCGTAGAGCACTACGCCGCTAACAAAGCGCTTGCCTGCGGTGGCCTTGAGTTTGCGCAAGCCCCGGAAGTCCGCAGCGGTCACGGTCGATGCCGCCTTGACTTCCACCCCGGCGACCATGCCGGGTCCCTGCTCCAGCACGATATCGACCTCCATGCCGTCGCGATCGCGGAAGTGGAAAAAAGCAATCGGTGAGGTGCGCCAGCTCGCCTGACGCTTCAATTCCTGCAGGACGAAGGTCTCCAGCAACGGGCCCACGGCTTCACGGTTCCTCTGAAGCGCGACGGTGTCGATCCCGAGCAGTGCACAGGCAACGCCGGTATCGCCCACGTGTAGCTTGGGTGTCTTGACGAGGCGGCTCAGCTGGTTGCTGTGCCACGGCGGCAAGCGCTCGAGCAGAAACACTCGTTCCAGCAGCGTGACGTAATCGTGGATCGTCTGCCGGGTGAGCTGAAACGGCCCGGCGAGGTCCGAGACGTTGATCAGGCGCGCAGTATGCCCAGCGGCCATCGTCAAAAGTCGCGGCAGCGCATCGAGCGACCGGATGCGGGTGAAATCGCGCACGTCGCGCTGCACTTGCGTCTCGACGTAGTCGCGATACCATGCCGCACGCCGCGATGCGGTGCGCAGCGCCAGCGCGGCCGGATAGCCCCCCGCGACGATGCGATCGATCAACGCTGCGCCGAGGGCCTCGGCAGTGCGTGTCCGGAAACCGCCGCGAAAGACGTTATCGAGAAAGTGCGGCCGCTTGCCGGCCAGCTCGCACTGAGCGAGCGGATGCAGTCGCAGGATTCCCATCCGGCCGGCCAAAGAATCGGCGAGCTTCGGCACCAGTAGGACGTTGGCCGAGCCTGTCAGGATGAAACGGCCCGGGACCCGCCGGCGGTCGATGGTATCTTTGAGCGCCGTGAACAGCTCCGGAACGCGCTGCACCTCGTCCAGGATCGCCCTCTCGGGCAGCCGCGCCACGAAGCCGACCGGATCCTGCTGCGCGGCCTTGCATGCCGCGTCGCTGTCGAAGGAAAAATAGCCGTAGCCGCGGCGCTCACCGACGGTGCGCGCAAGCGTAGTCTTCCCGCTCTGGCGGGGGCCGTGGATGAGCACAACCGGTGTGTCGGCCAGGGCCTCGCGCACGCGCGAAGCCAAGTAGCGGGGAAAGATCCTGGCTCTGCGCTGCATGGACCATAATAGCTAACGCGAGCGGCTGATTGCAAGATTTGATAGCGGCTGATCGCTAGTTT
>DASXUA010000226.1:0-1910 GCA_036505095.1 Phycisphaerae bacterium | reverse complement strand
AAAGTAGGCCACCACAAGGTCACTGCCGTCTTCAAAACGGTTGCTTGGCCAGCTTCCTGGTCGAGGGTGGGTTCGGCTACCAGGCACCTCCGCCAACAGATCCAATCGCTGGGAAAGCCAATCGGTATCGCAGCCTCTGGCCGAGGCGTCGGCGCATCCGCGCACCAGACGCTTGACAAACTGCGGACGAGATCTGACGCTTTGTGCACTTCACAGTGGGACGATCCCTCGGAGGCCTAATGGGTGCGCACCGGCGATGCCAGAGCTGACGGCTCCAGCTGCGAGACCACAGGAAACGGCGGCCGCAGGAGAGGCGCCGCCGACTACCGAGCGGCGCGACGCGGCGCGCTCCGCGTTAGCGTTCTTGGAGCGGCTGCTGGCGGGCTATCAGCCGCGCGACTTTGCTGTGCGGCTATGGGATGGCACGTGTTGGTCGTCCGAGACAGGCATCATGCCGCGGTTCACGCTCGTCTTGCGCCACCCCGGCGCGCTGCGTTCCATGTTGCTGCGGCCGGGAGGGCCGAGCCCGCTGTCCTTTGGCGAGGCGTACATCTACGACGACGTCGATATCGAAGGGGACGTCCACGCGGTCTTTCCAGTGGTGGAGCACGTGCTGGCGCACTCTTGGACAGCAGCCGAGCAGATGAAGCTGGCGATGCAGCTCCTCCGCTTGCCGACGCCGCCGCGCGATCGCAAGGGCCGGCAAGCGGCGCGACTGGGCGGCGTTCGCCACTCCCGGCGACGCGACCGCGCCGCGGTCACCTACCACTACGACACGTCTAACGACTTCTACGCGCTGTATCTGGACGAGCAGATGGTCTACTCGTGCGCTTACTTCGCCTCGCCGGACGAGGACTTGGATAGCGCGCAGCGGCGCAAGCTGGACTACATCTGCCGCAAGTTGCGCCTGCGGGAGGGCATGCGGCTGCTGGATATCGGCTGCGGTTGGGGCGCGCTGGTGCGGTACGCGGCGCGGGCCTATGGCGTACAGACGCGCGGCATCACGCTCAGCCGCCCGCAAGCTGAGCTGGCGCGGGAGCGCATCCATACCGAGGGCCTGGACGAGCGGTGCACGGTTGAGGTGGCCGATTACCGCGAGCTGGCGGAGCCCGACGGGTACGACGCGCTGGTGAGCGTGGGAATGGCCGAGCACGTCGGCGAAGCCAGGATCAGCGAGTACTTCGCACGTGCGTGGCTGTTGCTGCGGCCCGGTGGTGTTTTCCTGAACCACGCGATCGCTCCAAACCCGACACACGGAGAGGCGCGTGGCCAATCGTTCGTCGATCGGTACGTCTTTCCGGACGGCGAGCTGCTGCCGATCAGCGCGACGGTGCGGGCAGCCGAGACGAACGGCTTCGAGGTGCGCGACGTAGAGAGTCTGCGCGAGCATTACGCGCTTACGCTCCGCCACTGGGTGCGCCGGTTGGATGCGAACCATTCTGCGGCCGTGGCGGCTACGGACGAAACAACCTACCGCGTGTGGCGCGTATACATGGCCGGGTCGGCACACGGTTTCGAGTCTGGGCGGCTGAATGTGTACCAGACGCTGCTGGTGAAACAGGACCGCGGGAAGAGCTATCTGCCACTGACGCGCGCGGATTGGTATGCGCGCTCCTAGCCGGAGGGCGGGTTCGGCTTTCCATACCCGCGGCGACCGTGCAACACGACAACGGGCGTGCGATTCAGGCTGATCGTTCCCGAAGAGATGCGAACGTACTGGCCCTGCCGACCACCATTGGTGACCCGGAGCACGTACGGAGCGGCCGGGTTCACGACGCTGAAATTCGCGCTGGCGGTTTGCGACGGACCCGCCCGGTGGAGGTAGTCGGTTTGCCCAAACACCCAGACGCCTTGCCCCGCGGCAGCGACGTTGCCCCGGGCGGCTGGAGGCGGCGAGAGCTGGACGACCT
>DASXUA010000225.1:0-7643 GCA_036505095.1 Phycisphaerae bacterium | reverse complement strand
TCGCGCTGCGGCTCGGCGCGAGTCCGCCACGGCGGATCTGCGACCGCGCCCTCCCGACCCCGGATCATGGGCCGGTAAAAGCCTGCTGGAAGGCGGCCACGTCGAACAGGTCGATGTCGCTGTCGCCGTCGAAGTTGCCCGAGGCGCAGGCCGGGGTGATCGAGCCGGCGACTGGTCCACTCAGACAGGCACGCAGGGCGGCATAGTCGACCAAATCCACGTCAAAATCATGGTCATAGTCGCCCGGCACCGCCGGTTCGCACGTGTCGGGCACGCCGTTGTGGTTGAGGTCCGCGGCCGTGGTTGGATAGCGCACGAAAACGGTAATGTACGAGCCGCCGCAGATGTTGGCGCTCACGTCAACCGAGCCGACCATATTGATCGCGGCGTCCCCGCCCGCGACCGCGGCGTTGAACACGCTCGCCGCAACGATCAGCTCCTCGGAATCGGGCGTATTGGGGCAGTCGCCCGCGCTGTTGACGAATACGGTGCCAACGGGCACGCCGTTGATGTCGATGCTGATGTTCTCGGAGGCCAGCGACAGGTCGGCGGCCGCCGTGAAGAGCAGATGCACCTCGCCCTCCGCCGCGGCGGAAGGCGGCGCCGTCAGTGTGAAGCTCTGCGGCGACTGGTCGCCGATATTTCCGAGCGGCGCCGAGGCCGCGGCATAGACCAGGTCGTCGTAATCAGGCTTGCCGTTGGCATTGCAATCGGGGCAGTCGTAGAGCTCGAAATCATCGAGGTACCAGCCGGTGACTCCGGTGCAGCCGTCCTTGCCGAAGGTGAACCGGAACTGGATCTCGGCGCCGTCGAGACCGGCATTGACCAGCCCGCGAAGGTCGATCTGCGAGGTGCCCCAGCGTCCGCCGGCCCCGCTCCAGGCCGGCTGGTTTTCCAAGGGGTCCGTGTTGCCCTGTGCTGCCGTCTTCAGACGGGCGTTGTAGGGATTGTAGATGAACGCCGAGCGCGGCACGACCTGCCACACGCCGCCATCAACGCTGAGGCTGACGTTCCCGCCGTCCCAGCCGCCTTCGCTGGCCAGGTAATGCGTGAAGCCCAGCACCGGCGCGTTCGTTCCCGGCGGTACGCTGATCGCCGGGCTCGTCAAAGTGTGCGTGCCGGATTCGTCCAGCGCGCCGCAATCGCCGAGATTCGGATCGCTGCAGAACCAAGCCGTCCCCGGCCGGCCAAACGGCAGACTGCTCGCTTGGACCCAGTTATACGGCGTGGGTGGACCTGAATTCCAGACCGTCCAGCCATTGGCGCCCGACTCGAAGGCGTCGGCGAAAATGAGCGTGCGGTCGGCGCAGTTGGGCGGGATCTCAGAACTGAGCACGTTGTCGGCCTGCCCGCAGGCGCCGGGCGTGTTCATCTCGACCGCCTGCAGCGCCAGATCGACCTGCACGGCATCGTTCGCGGTGAACATGCTGGTGGTCGGTGAGCCCGACAGCGGATCATTCGGGAACGTCCCGATCAGATCCATGGCGGCCTGATTGAATGCCACGTAAGCGTCCTCGAAGTCGGAAGCCACCGTCAGATAGACCGTCAGGGCGCGATACCAGACGGCGCCTGCCTTTATCGGGCCGATGCCGCTGACGCTGTACCCGTTGAAGACCTGTCCATCGGTGACGATGGCGAAAGCATGATTCGGCACGCCGCTGCCGCTGTGGACGCCGCCGTTGTCGCTGGGATTGCAAGTCATGAGCGGCGAGTTGGCGCGATCGGGATGATTGTGGCAGGTCGGGTCCCACATATCGCGGATGGCCCCGTTGGCGAAGGCGGACGAATCCTCGGCCAGCAACCAGCGGACGCCATCGGGATATCCCGAAGCGCCCGCGCTGCACGCGGTGCGCAGATGGTTCGGCGTATCCAGACCCGGTCCGGTAGGTGTGCTGGGCCAGGCCAGGCCGCCCGGCGTTCCCGGGAAGGCCGCATTCCCGTTAAACAGATCGACCAACTCTCCGAACACGTCGGAGAAGGACTCGTTAAGCTGACCGGATTGATTCTGATAGATCAAGCCAGCGGAGAACTGCGTGACGCCGTGGGTGGTCTCGTGCGCCACCACGTCGTCACCGGTGACATTCGCGCAGAAAACCATTTGCTGCAGCGCGCCGCTCCAGAAGGCATTCGGACAGTTCGGGGCGGTCGAGTTGACGGTGGCCACCATGGTGAGGCCTTGGTTGTTGGCGCCGTCGCGGCCGAAAGCACGGAAGTAATAGTCGTAGGTATCGCCGAGATAGTCGTAGACCTTATTCACCTCGGCCGAGGCGACGGGCGGCTGGCCTTCCGTGCGCGCCAGCGGACCCGGCAAGACACTCGAGCCGGCCGCGTCGTGGACCTCGCGCATTCGTACATTGTCGATCGCGGTCCACTGGTCCAGGATTTCGCCGGTGTGCGCGTCGACGAAGAACGCTTCTTCGATGCCGGCCGATGCATCCGCGAGAATCAGGTACCAGGCCAGGTGCGGCCCCATCGATGAGTCGCCGTACCAACCCGGATCGACGACGACCAACTCGGAATGCTGGACGGTCGGGGTGTCGGCAGGCAAAGCTTTGAGCGCGATGGTGGCAGCGTCGGCGCCATTGACAACCGGGGCCGTGCTCAGCTTGGGACTGATCGGATAGAAATGCCCATTGGCCGCGACAACCTCGCCGGCCGGATTGCGATGCACTTTGACCACACCCGAAAAAACCAGCACGCCACCGTACACCTGCGAGTAGGTAGTGTGGGTGAAGCCGAGCGCATCCGTTTCCTCGCGGTCGAAAGGTAGTTCCTTGGTTGGGTCGGAGATCCCAAACAATTGCCCCTGCTCGGCGAGAAAATCGATGGGCGTGATGGGCTTCGCGACGCCAGCTTTGGTCGGGATCGCCTTGCCTTCCGCTGCGCTGACGAAGGTCGCCAGGCCGGTTAGCCGAGACCGGCTGATCCTCACCCCTGCCGGCGAGCCAGTCTCGCCAGCATAACTGGCGCACACGCCCGTGAGGGCGGACACAAGACACAACCGTGACCGCCCGACGAACGTAGAGCGACGCACACGCATGTTGAGTATCTCCAGAGTCAAGAACCCGTCCCCCTTGCCCGGCTCGCCGACGATCCGAATATCTTACCCGAACAGCCGCCGGTTTTGAAAAAGCGGCCGCCTGATTGGATCGCACGGCCAATTGCTTCCCGGCTTGAGCGTCGCTAGGCTCAGCGCCTCGCAATTCCGGGCACGCAGGGTCCCGGACAAGGAGATCCGATGCCAGCAAGCTCAGAAGCAAAGACCTCGGCCATCGCAACGCAGGATCCGGAGGTCTGGCGGATCGTGCAGGCTGAGGAGCGGCGGCAGCAGGAGACGCTGGAGCTGATCGCCAGCGAAAATCATGTCTCGCCGGCCGTGCGCGAGGCGGTCGGCAGCGTTTTCACGAACAAGTATGCCGAGGGTTATCCCGGCCGGCGCTACTACGGCGGCTGCCAGAATATGGATGCGGTCGAGGAGCTGGCGCGGCAGCGCGTCAAGCAACTCTTCGGCTGCGAGCATGCGAACGTGCAGCCGCATTCGGGCTCGCAGGCGAACGAGGCCGTCCTGATGGCGGCGCTGGAGCCGAAGGACACGATTCTGTCACTCGATCTGGCGCACGGCGGACATCTGTCGCATGGGCTCAAGGCGAATTTCAGCGGTCTGTTGTACAACATTGTGGCGTATGGCGTCGATCGCAAAACGGAGCAGTTCGACTTTGCCGAAATCCGCCGCCTGGCGCGCGAGCACAAACCCAAGCTGATCATCTCGGGGGCCAGCGCGTATCCGCGGACGATCCGCTTCGACACGTTCAGCGAGATCGCCCACGAGGTCGGCGCGGTGCACATGGCCGACATCGCACACATCGCCGGAATGGTCGCGGTGGGGCTCCATCCGTCGCCGGTGACGACGGCCGAGTTCGTCACGAGCACGACCCACAAGACGCTGCGCGGGCCACGGGCTGGGTTGATCATGTGCAAGGAGGCCTTCGCGAAGAAAATCGACTCGCGGATTTTTCCCGGCTTGCAAGGTGGGCCGTTGATGCACGTGATCGTCGGGAAGGCCGTGGCGTTCGGCGAAGCCTTGCGACCCGAGTTCAAAGCCTATCAGGAGCAGATTCTCAAGAATGCCCGCGCGCTGGCCGACGCGCTGGTCAGCAAGGGCAACCGGCTGGTCTCCGGCGGGACGGACAATCACCTCATGCTGCTCGATCTGCGCCCGCAATATGCGAACGTGACGGGCAAGGATGCAGAAGGCTGGCTCGAACAGGCCGGCATCATCGTGAACAAGAACATGATCCCTTTCGACGAGCGCAAGCCGATGGAAACCAGCGGGCTGCGCATCGGCACGCCGGCCGTCACGACGCGCGGTATGCGCGAGAGCGAGATGCAGGGCATCGCTGGCTGGATCGATCGCGTGCTGCGCAGCGGCGGCGAAGCGAAAATGCTCGCGGCGGTACGGCAGGATGTCCGCGGCTTATGCGACCAGTTCCCGCTGCCGTGAGGCGAACGCCTTTGCACATGATTGACGCCGAGACGCAGAGGACGAGAACCCCGCCTGTTAAGGCGGGGTACCGTGCGCATGCGTCAGCGCCCCGGACGTCACCCCCCACTAGCCCGCCACGGCGGATCTGCGACGTGGGGGGTTCTGACACGCGCGCTTCTGCGTCTCGGCGTCCAACGCGCCGCATGGCCGCTCTGACATTGACCGGCATGCTGATGCTGTCAGGCGGCTGTCAGACAGACACCGTGCATCTGATTTCCACGGACCAGCAGCGGCTCGAGGCGGATGAACCCCTGCTCGTCACACAGCCCGGCGACGAAGCCTGGTTCTGGATCGAGGACAACCAGCGGCTGTGCGTGGCGATCGGCCGCGGAAATGTCTTGGGAAAGACCCGTGGGCCGCGGCATGCGTTCGCCCTGTCGCTGGTTCTGGACGGGCTGCCGGCCGGGTCGGGCCGAACCTATCCGGCGGGCGGGCGGACGCTGCGCGCCGTGCTCCATGAAGGTCCGCTGCATGAGCGCTATGCTTCGACGCGCGGTATCGTCACGGTTTGGCGCGACGCGGCGAATCGATTGAGCGGGCGGTTTCGCCTGACGGCCGTGCGTCACCAGTTTCAAGTTCTGACGGGGTGGGAGCCGACCGGCAATGTGCTGGTGCTCGGTGAATTCCACGCCAGGCTCAGCGAAGTCCACGGGCGGCCCCTGCTGGAAGTCACCGAGCGGGAGTCGCTGCCGCGGCCGACAACCAGCACCCGCCCCGCGGAGGCCAAACCGGTGATCGGGCCGAAACCCAATTTGTGAGTGGCGGCGGGTTGGTTATGGCATCCAGGTGGTATAATCCGGCCGGTCGAATCGGCGAACGAAGGAGTTGTTGATGCAGTTTTCGCGCAGGATGGTCATGTGCTTGAGTGTGGCGCTCGCGGGAACGGGCGCGCAGGCCGCGGACTTCTTTCAGCCGCTGTCGTTAGATCACGCTTTGAAACAGGCCGCGGCGCGCGGCAAGCTCGTGTTCGTTCTGGTGGTGAAGGATGCGTGTGAGGCCTGCGGATGGATGGAGGGAAATGTTCTCGCGAACGCCGACGTGGCGGCGTCGGTCGGGGCCAAGACCATTCCGATCCGCGTCAATACGGATAAGGATGGCGAATTCGCTCGCACATACGACATTACCGAGCATCCGACTTTGCTGTTCCTCAAGCCGGACGGCAGCGTCGCCGACCGGCACAACGGCGGCTGGCAGTTGCAACCTTTCCTGGCGTTCGCCAACGGCGTCCTGAATGGCAAAGACACCCTGTCGGCGGCGCGCGAGGCGGCCAGCGGATCCGGCGAAAAGAACCCGTATGCGCGGAATACCCTGGCGGATGTGCTCATTCAGTGGCACCGCTACCCCGAGGCGCTCGAGCACCTGTTATGGTGTTTCGACGAAGGACATAAGCAGGCCACCGCGGAAGGCGTGAACTTTCGCGACGTGCGTTTGCTTTTTCCGTTGAGTGATATTGCCAGCCTGGCGGGGCGCTATCCGCCGGCGCGCGACGCGCTGCTCCGCCGCCGGGACGCCGCGCGGGAGAAAGTGCTGGCGGGCACTGCGGACCGTGACGAAACGGCCGAATTCGCGGCCATCAACGTCAAGCTCGGACAGGACAACGACAATCTCGCGGCATATGAGCAGTTGCGCAAGGAGCATCCGGAGTCCAGCACGCTGACGTATCTGCGCCTCAGGGTATTCGATACGTTGCTGCAGCAACAGCGCTATGCCGAGCTCAATGCTGCGTTTGACGTGTTGGACGATGCCCGGCAGCACTTCGCGCGCTACAAACAGCGGACCCAGGTGGCGGAGAATATGTCCAGCGAGCAGCAAGCTGCGCTGGGCCTGGCGCAATTGCGAATCGTCGTGGCGCAAACTGTGGCGCGCGACTATGAGGTCTTGCTGGCGGTGGGGCGCGATGCCGAGGCGACCGCGCTGGCGCTGAAGCTGCTGGACTTCGACAAATCGGCCCCCACGTACGCAGCGCTGGCCGCGGCCGCGGTGCACGCCGGCAAGTGCACGACCGAGCACCTGGACTACGCCAAGCAGGCGCTCGAGCTTGCGGGCGGGAACGATGCCCAGAAAATTGCTCTGGTGGCGCAGCTTTACGCGCAGCTCGGTCGGCGCGGCGAGGCCATCGATCTGCTCGCCGGCAAGATCAGTGCGGTCAAGACTAAAGAGGACAAGCAGTTTCTGCAGAGTCTGGTCGATAGTCTGCGTGCAACGCCACCCACTCAAAAGTAAGGAGGGGCGAACCTGTGGCTTTATTCCCCATGATGCACGTGATGCTGACTTGGGCCTCGGCGCTGATGGTCAGCGCGGCCGACATCGAATTGAGCAAAGATGACACGCGGATCACAGCCGACACGCGAATCAAACCTGGCACCTATCATATCGGCGACACCCAGGCTGACGGCGCCGTGCAGATCAGCGGTGATGGCATCACCGTCGATTTTGCGGGCGCGGAATTGATCGGGGCACCTGAGGATGCGGCGCCGGATAGCTTCAGCGGCCGCGGTATCGTGATTCGTGGGAAACAGATCACGCTGCGAAACGCGAAAGTACGCGGCTATAAGGTCGGCATCTACGCCGAAAATGCACCCGGACTGGTCATTGAAGACGTGGATGTGTCGCGCAATTACCAGCAGCGGCTCAAATCCACGCCGGAGCGCGAGGACGGGGCCGACTGGCTTTTTCCGCACAACAACGACGATCAGGAATGGACCAAGGATCACGGCGCGGGAATCTCGATCGCGCGCTCCGACGGCATCACGATCCGCCGAGTGCGGGCACACAATGGCCAGAATGGAATTCTGCTGGATCGGGTGAACGATTCCAAGATATATGATAATGATTGCTCGTTCCTCTCGGGGTGGGGGCTGGGTCTGTGGCGCTGCAATCGGAATGTGATCAGCCGTAACGCCTTCGACTTCTGCGTGCGCGGCTACAGCCACGGCGTGTACAACCGCGGAGAGGACTCGGCCGGCATCCTGATGTTCGAACAGAATAATGACAACGTCATTGCCGAGAACAGTGCTACGCACGGCGGTGACTGCTTCTTCGGGTTCGCGGGACGCGAAGCGCTGGGCGAGGACTGGCTGGATCGCGAGCGCGAGCGGCT
>DASXUA010000224.1:0-8800 GCA_036505095.1 Phycisphaerae bacterium | reverse complement strand
GCATCTGCGCGACTACATCGAGCAGCTCAGCGCCATGCTGGTGGAGGAGGGCGTACCGGACGTCGCCTATTATGCGCACGCCAGCGTCGGCGTGATTCACGTGCGTCCGGTGCTCAACCTGAAGGACCCGGCCGACGTGCGCCGCATGGGCCGCGTGGCCGAGCGCGCCAGCGATCTGGTGCTGGTCTTTGGCGGGGCCATGACCGGCGAGCACGGCGACGGCCTGGTGCGCTCGTGCTGGCTGGAAAAGATGTACGGTCCGCGCATTATGCAGGCGTTCCGCCAGATCAAGCAGGCGTTCGATCCCGACGGGCTGTTCAACCCACACAAAATCGTCGATCCGCTGCCGATGACAGAGAATCTGCGCTACGGCGGCGGATTTAACTACACTCCGGTGAAGACCTATTTTGACTACAGTTCGTATGGCGGGATCGGCGGAATGGCGGGCATGTGCAGCGGGGTCGGGCAGTGCCGCCAGAAGCTGGTCGGAACGATGTGCCCGTCGTACATGGCCACGCTCGACGAGCAGCACACGACGCGCGCCCGCGCCAACGCGCTGCGTGTGGCCCTTTCCGGCCGCGGCCTGATTGAGGGACTGGACGATCCCGCGCTGGTCGAAGTGATGGATCTGTGCCTGTCCTGCAAGGCCTGCAAGACGGAATGCCCGACCGGGGTTGACATGGCCCGGATGAAAGCGGACTGGCAGGCGCACCGCAATCATCGGCACGGCGTGTCGCGCGGGGCGCGCTTTATCGCTGATGCGCCGCGGCTGGCGCGCTGGGGCGCGCGCCTGCCGCGCAGCGCGAACTTCTGTCTGGGGCTGAGCTGGACCCGCAAGCTGCTGGAACGGCGCTACGGGCTGGATCGGCGCATCGCGCCGCCGCGGCTGGCCACCCGCACGTTCCGCCACTGGTTCAAGCGCCACGCGCGGCGCCGCAACGCGCCGCCCGCCGCGGCGGACAGGCGCGGCCGCGTCATCTATTTTGTGGACACCTGGACCAACTACTACTGGCCGCAGGTCGGCATCGCGGCCGTCAGATTGCTGGAACGATGCGGCTTCGAGGTCGTGGCGCCGCACCTGCAATGCTGCGGACGTCCGCTCATCAGCAAGGGCCTGCTGGCCGAGGCCCGCGAGCTGGCCGCCATCAACGTCGAAATCCTGAACCACTTCGTGGACACGGGTTGCTATGTCGTTGGCAGTGAGCCGAGTTGCATTCTGACGCTTCTCGACGAGTACCCGCACTTCGTCCGCGGTGCGGACGCCAAGGCGCTGGCGGCACGGGTCATGACGGTGGAGTCGCTGCTGGCGCGCGTGCTGCGCGTCGAACCGGATGCCCTGAAGCTTCGTTCGCATGCGGACGGCGCGGCACGCGGCGTTCTGTACCATGGACATTGTCATCTCAAGGCGCTGGTCGGCACGGGCGACGTGAACGAATTGTTGCGGGCCGTGCCAGGGCTAGCCGCCGCGGAGATCAACAGCGGCTGCTGCGGAATGGCCGGCTCGTTCGGTCACGAGCAGTCGCACTATGACGTGGCCCGCGCCATCGGCGAGCAGCGGCTATTCCCGGCGATCCGCGCCCGCGGTGACGCGGTCATCGCCATCAATGGCTTCAGTTGCCGCGAGCAAATTGCCCATCACACCGGCGTAACGCCGCGGCACGTCCTCGAGATTCTCGCCGACGCTTTGCCCGAACCGCCGCCCGCTGCCGTATCGTGATCGCGTGGTATGTCAGCCCAGAATCGCGTAATTCATGAGTGTAGCCTTGCTTTCCCGGCGCCGTTGCCAGTCGAAAAACTTGATGAGCTGCGACGGATGTTCCTGGTGCTCATGGACGAAGCGGCCGTGGCTGTCCAAAGCGCCGGGCTCGATCTGGATGATTGCGTTGTGCGCCGTTTGATGAAGCTGCGCTACTGCGATGATACTTTCGTACTCACGATCGAGCCGGAGTCACTCACCGAAGTCGACCGGCTGCTGGGGCCCTTCCAGCGTGCCTGGGCCAAACAATTCGGCACGCCGCAGCCTCGCGCGCCCGTTGAGATTCTGGAGATCGCCGTACAGGCCCGCCGGGTGGTTACACCGTAACGCGTGCGGGTGCCGGCACGAACATACTACTTGCTGTGCCACTCCGGATGGGCAGCCGTTCGGCACGCGCGGCAATCTGGTGTAGTATCGGAGTGCTGAAATGACGCCAACACTCGATCATCGCGAAGAATTGCTGGCCGAGGTGCGATTGCTGGCAGAGATCGCGCGACGCGAGGACCTTGGTGAGCGGGGCGACCTCACCGCCGGACTGCTCGATGCTAACGAGCCTTCTGCATTCCTGCTGCTCGGAAAGCAGACGGGCGTCTTCTGCGGACGAATGATCGTTGAGACGATATTGAGCGTCTTCGATCCGCGGCTGGAGATGTCCTGGCTCCAGCACGCGGTTGACGGGGGCGAGTTGCATGATCCCACTGAGTTGGCCGTCATCCGCGGTCCGTTGGGCGCGGTGCTGGCGGTCGAACGGACGCTGCTTAATTTCCTTCAGCACCTCTGTGGCGTGGCGACGCTGACGCGCAAATATGTCGTCGCGGTTGCCGGCACGCGCGCCGCCATCTACGACACGCGTAAGACGCTGCCCGGCTGGCGGCTGCTCGACAAGTATGCGGTGCGCTGCGGCGGCGGGCATAATCATCGCATCGGTCTACACGACGCCATTCTGATCAAGGACAATCACCTGGCGGGGATCCCCGTCACGCATCTGCCTGGGGCCGTCTTCGAAATGCTCAATCGCGCGGCCACGCTCGATCCGCCGCCGGCATTTGTGGCAGTTGAAGCGGCGTCGCTGGAGCAGGTCGAGCAGTTGTTCAAAGTGCTGGGGATTCATGTGATTCTGCTGGATAATTTTGCGGTCCACGACCTGCGCCGCGCGGTGCGGCGACGGGATGAGCTGGGCCTGGCCGGGAAAGTGGAATTGGAAGCCTCGGGCGGTGTCAATCTCGAGACGGTGCGGACCATCGCGGAAACGGGCGTAGAACGAATCAGCGTCGGTGCCATCACGCATTCCGCGCCTTCACTGGACCTGTCCCTGGAGCGGCTGACCGGGTGAGTCTCGTCGCCCGCCATATCCAAAGCTCGGAACCGCAGATACTTATGAAGCATGCGACGGGTGAGCGCGAGTTCTAGCAAGAATCGACGGGCGGGCGTACATTGGGGGATTGAAACCAACAAGGGCGTTCTGTAGACTCGATTGGTCGTGTAGGAAGAACGAGAGAAGCACGCTACCCGAATCCTCGCAGGTTTCGGATGCGCGACAGGCCTTCGGGCAGGAGGTGGACGGATGCGGCGGTTCTATCTCGGAACGATTCTCGGCATTTTGGCGGTGGCGGCGATGACGCCGCCTGCGGCGGCCGACATTCATAATCTGACAGCCGCCCTCACGGGCGCGCAGGAGGTGCCGCCGACGCCCAGCGCCGGCACCGGAAGCTGTAACATCACGCTCGATGACGTGACCGGTTTGGTCACGGCAAACTGTACTTTCATGGGACTGACTTCGCCCGCGAATGCTGCGCACATTCACGGGCTGGCACCGCCCGGTATGAACGCCGGCATTCTCATTCCGCTGACGGTCACACCGGCAACGTCGGGCACCGTGACCGGCAGCGGCACGCTTTCGGCGGCTAACGTCACGGGAATGCTCAACGGACTGACATACGTGAATATCCATACCGGCCAATTCCCGGGCGGTGAGATTCGCGGCCAGATTGTGCCTGAGCCGGGGTCGCTCGGCCTGTTGGTGATCGGTGCGCTGGCACTGATTCGGCGCCGGCAGGCTTAAAACGAAAGTCCGTCGACGCTCCCTGACGCTGGTGTGATTCAGAACCGCGACCGTACGTGAGCGCGCGTGAGGCTCACAATTTTAGACGGTCGACGCTCGCTGACGCTCGCGGTTCTGAACGGCCGACTACGCCTTCAGGAAGTACTCCATCAACTCGTGACCGTGCTCGATCTGTAGATCGGCCGCAGCCGCATTTGTCTCACTGAAGGGCTCCTGATAAACGCCGGCCACGCCGCTGCCGGCCAGGCAGAAGGGTGGCGGCACATCAGTGTGCACGCGCTTGCCCACGGGCGTCGGATGGTCGGGCGCGACCAGAATCTTCCAGGCCTCCTGACGACGAAAATACTCGAGCAGCGGACCGACGATGCATTCATCAATTTGCTCGAGCGCGCGCACCTTGCCGGCGATATCGCCATTATGCCCGGCCTCGTCGGGAGCCTCGATGTGGATGAGCGCCAGATCGTGATTCTCCAGCGCTACGATCGCCTGCGCGCCTTTGCCGCGATAGTTCGTATCGAGATAACCCGTCGCGCCCGGCACGTCGATCAGGTCGAAACCCAGCTTGATGGCCAGGCCGCGGATCAGATCGACCGCCGCGATGGCCGCGCCGACGACGCCGAAGCGATGTTGAAAGGTTTCCAAGGAGCTGGGCCGGCCCTGCCCCCACAGCCAAATGGCGTTGGCCGGGTTTTCGCCGAGGTCGCGGCGCACCTGGTTGATCTCGTGCGCGGTGAGCAGCGCCGCGGCGCGCTCCTGGATGGCAATCAGGCGCTCGGCGCCCGCGCCGCGCGGCAGATGCTGCGCGACCGGCTGGTCGGGGATATCATTCGGCGGCGTGCAGTGGCAGTCGATGCCCGCGGCGCCGCTCAGCGTCAACAGGTTGCGGTAAGAAACGCTGGTATGGAACCGCACGGTCGCGTCGCCGATGCGTTCGTTCAGAAAGACGATGAGTTGATCGGCTTCTGTCTGACCGATATGTCCGGCCGAGAAGTCGGCCAGCATGCCATCGACGATCGTCACCAGATTGCAACGGAAGATCAGATCGTTCTCGCCGACAAGAATGCCGCGCGCCGCGGCTTCCAGCGGCGCACGCCCCGCGTGGAATCGACGCGGGTCATATCCCAGCAGGCTCAGCGTCGCGATGTCGCTGCCGGGCGGCATACCGGCCGGCACGGTGCGCACGCGTCCCTGCCGCCCATGCAGCGCGATCCAATCCATGTTGGGCGTGGCGGCCGCCTCCAGCGGCGTGCGCCCGCCGAGCTTCTCGACCGGCTCGTCGGCCGCGCCGTCCGGCAGCACGATGGCATATTTCATGGCGGTTGACCCCCGGTTCCACTCAGCATCGACTTCCAGTAAATGCAAATCGTCTGACCGCGCTCAGGACAAGTCAACCGGATCGACATCTACGACGAGCGATTTCACTTTGGCGCGCAAACGCTTCTCGCCGCGCAGGCGGTCGAGGACGCGCTGCATGTTGACGGCCGAGTCCGCGCGGATCAGCAGCTCGTAACGGTATTGCTTCCGCAGCCGCTCCAGCACGCAGGGATGCGGGCCCAGAAGATCGACGTGCGGTTCGCCGATAGCCTGAATCGTTTCGCGAATGTTGGCGGCCAGCGTCTGGGCCTCGGACTCCAACTGCGCAGGGCGCGGGTCAGAGAGGATTAGGCGCGTCAGGCGCGCGTAGGGCGGATAGCGCACCAGCCGGCGAATGGCCAACTCACCTTCAACAAAAGCCGGATAATCATGGCGGACGGCCGCCAGCAGGGCGAGCGCTTCGGGCAGGGCGGTCTGCACCACGACTTCGCCGGGCAATTCGTTGCGGCCCGCCCGGCCGGCAACCTGAGTGATGAGCTGAAAGAGCCGCTCTTGCGCGCGGAAATCCACGGAGCCCACGTTTTCCGCGCTCAACACACCGACCAGCGAAACGAACGGAAAATCCAATCCTTTGGCGATCATCTGCGTGCCGACCATGAGATCGATCCGGCGCGCTTCGAAGTCATCGACCACCTGCTGATAGTGTGCGGCGCGCGTCATGGTATCGCTGTCGACGCGCACCAGGCGCGCCCGCGGGAAGCGCCGCTGCAGCAACTCCTCGACGCGCTGGGTGCCCGCGCCCAAGGTCACCAGCGGCGTCTGGCAGGACGGATCCGGGCACAGTTTCGGCGCGTCGAAGCTGTGATGGCAGTAGTGGCACAGCGCCCGCGCGCGCGGCGCGTGATAAACCATGCTCACCTGACAATTCGGGCAGCGCACGGGCCGCTTGCAGCGCGGACACCAGATGACGCGCGCGTAGCCGCGGCGGTTCATCAATAGCATCGCCTGCTCACCGCGGGCCAACGTCTCGGCGAGCCGCTTCTCCAGGAGCGGTGAGAGTACCGGCGGTCCGGCGGGCGTCTGCGGGAAGTCCCGGACATCGACAATGTGCACGCGCGGCATCGGCAGATTGCGCACGCGCCGCGGCAACTCAAGGCGCTCGAAGTGTTCGGCGCGCTGACAGTTGAACCAGGTTTCCAACGACGGCGTGGCCGATCCGAGCAGGATCGGGATGCCTTCGACCTGCGCACGTTTGATGGCCACGTCACGCACGTTGAATCGCGGCGCTGCGAGGTTCTTGTAACTGGCTTCCTGCTCCTCATCGACGACGATCAGCTTGAGCTGCGGACAGGGGGCGAAGACCGCGCTGCGCGTGCCGATGATGACCGCGCGCCGCCCGGCGGCAATGTCGGCCCAGGTCAGCGAACGCTGCACGCCGGTCAGTCCGCTGTGAATCACGGCGACGCTGCCGAAGCGCGCTGCCAGGCGCATGACGAGCTGCGTCGTGAGGGCGATCTCCGGAACCAGCAGGATCGACTGTCCGCCGTGTTCGAGCGCGCGGCGGATGGCGCGCACGTAGACTTCGGTCTTGCCGCTGCCGCTGACGCCGAAGAGCAGCCCGACGCGGAAGCGCTGCGCGTCGAGCATGGCTGACACCCGCTTGATCGCGGCCGCCTGCTCGTCCGTCAACACGAAATCCGGCTCGCTGAGCGGCACGTTTATGGTCGGGCTGGCGGGCGGTTCGCGACGCGTGGCCACTTTGACCCAGCCGCGCTTCGCCAGGCCCGCCAGGGTGGCGGCGCTGGCGCCGGATTCGGTCAGCAACTCGCCGACGGGGGCGGGTGAAGCGCGCGCTCCGAGTGCTTGCAGCAGTGCGCGTTGCTTCCCGCCCAAGCGCGGCGCGGACTCGGTGATCTGTTCCAGCGGCATGCGAAGCTGTGCATAGCGCACGCGCAGAAAGCCGCTCTGCCGCCGGACGGCCTCGGGGACCATTGCGGTCAGCGTGCGCCCGAGTGGACAGCAGTAGTGCTGCGCGATCCACGCCCCCAGTTCCAGCATGCGCGGCCCCAGGAAGGTCTCGGAATCCAGCGCGGCGTGAATGGGTTTAAGGGTACTCGACCAGACGCCTTCGGCGGTTTCGATGCAAAACCCGGTCGTAAGGCGATTCCGCTTACCAAGTGGCACGCTGACGCGCTGCCCCGGCGCGATGCGGGCGCGCCATTCGTCCGGGACGGCGAAGCTGTAGGTGCGGTCGAATGGCCCGTCGACGGCGACGGTAGCTACTAGGCCGGTCTGCGGTTCGCCCTCCTCGACCCACAAGAAACGACTGTCTGCCGCGCGGGGCATACGTCTATTGTATCGCAACGTCTGGACTTCGCCGTAAAAGTTGCTTCAATGCAGGAGCGCGCGATCCGCGGCCGGGCGCCGCGCGTTCGCCGCGCCAAGGAGGGCAGCGTGTCCAGCACTGTCGTTTGTCCGAATTGCAAGAGCGAATTCGAGATCACGGCCGTCATGGCCGCCCAACTTGAGGCCGACATTCGCGCACGGCTTGAAGCGGACTTCGTTCCGCGCCGCCAACAGCTCGAAACGCAGGCGCTGCAGCTCGCGCAGCAGAAGCTCGACTTGGAGCAGGCCCGCGCGGGCCTCGACGCCAATGTGCGACAGAAGCTCACCGCCGAGCGCGAGAAGCTGACAGGCGAGGTGCGTACCAAGGTCAGGGACGAGCTGTCGCTGGAGCTCGCCGATGGCCAGAAGCAAATTGCCGAATTATCCGCGAAGTTGAGCGCCGCCCGCCAGACCGAACTCGATCTGCGGCAGCGCGAACGGCAGCTCAAGCAGGAGCGCGAGGAATTCGAGCTGACCGTCACCCGTCGAATGGAGGAGGAGCGCGAGAAAGTCCGCGCGGAGGCGCTGCGCCGGGCGGGGGAAGAGCATCAGCTCAAGGACGCCGAGAAGGACCGCAAGATCACCGATCTGGCGAAGCAGCTCGATGACGCCAAACGCCGCCTCGAACAGGGCTCACAACAGGCGCAGGGCGAGGTGCTGGAGGTCGTGCTCGAAGACCTGCTGCGCGAGAGCTTTCCGCACGATGCGATCGAAGAAGTTGGCAAGGGCCGCGCCGGCGGCGACGTGATCCAGCGCGTGCGGACGCCCGCCGGCGCCGATTGCGGCGCGATCCTGTGGGAATCGAAGCGCACACGCAACTGGTCTGACGGCTGGCTGGTGAAGCTGCGTCAGGATCAGCGCCAGGCGAAAGCGGCCACCGCGATCCTGGTCACCACCGCGCTGCCGGCGGGCATCGAACATTTTGGGCACCTGGACGGCATTTGGATTTGTACCTGGCCCTGCGCGATGGCGGTGGCCTCGGCTATGCGCGCCGGCCTGCTGGAAGTGGCCGCCGCGCGCCGCGCGCATGAAAACCAGCAAGACAAGATGGCGCACGTTTACCAGTACCTGATCAGCCCCGAGTTCCGCAACCGCGTGGGCGGCATCGTCGAGGCCTTCGTCACCCTGCGCGAAGACCTGGAGGCCGAGAAGCGTGCGTTCCAGAAGCACTGGGCCAAGCGCGAAAAGCAACTGGAACGCGCCCTGACCTGCGCGACCGGCCTCTATGGCGATTTCCAGGGCATCGTCGGCGCCAGCCTGCCCCAGATCGAGCGCCTAGAACT
>DASXUA010000223.1:0-3501 GCA_036505095.1 Phycisphaerae bacterium | reverse complement strand
CGGCCATTCCGCCGGACGCCACGAACGGAATCTTCAGTTCCTCGGCAGCGCGCGGCAGCAGGATCATGTTGGGCAGATCGTCCTCGCCCGGGTGGCCGCCGCACTCGAAGCCGTCCACACTCACGGCGTCACAGCCAATGGCTTCGGCCTTGAGCGCGTGGCGCACCGAGGTGCACTTGTGGATGACCTTGATGCCTGCCTTCTTCAGCGCGGGCATGTAGGCCTCGGGGCTGCGTCCGGCTGTCTCCACGATGCGCACGCCGCCCTCGGCGATGGCGGCGATGTACTCGGGGTACGGCGGCGAGGCGAGCGTGGGCAGGAACGTCAGGTTCACGCCGAACGGCTGGTCTGTCATTTCGCGACAGCGGCGGATCTCCTTGGCCAGCAACTCCGGCGTCTTCTGGGTGAGGCCGGTGATCAGTCCGAGGCCTCCGGCGTTGGAAACAGCCGCCGCGAGTTCCGCGAAACCGACGTAGTGCATGCCGCCCTGGATGATGGGGTGGCGGATGCCGAAAAGTTCAGTGATGCGTGTCTTCATTGCCTTCTTTCTCTCACCAGGTTTCCATGTAAGGGCGCAGGTCCATCTCGAAGGTCCACGCATCACGCGGCTGCGTGTGCAGGTACCAGTAGTTCTCTGCGATGTGTTCCGGGTTCAGGATGCCGTCCTGCTCCTTCAGCGCGTAGCGCTCGGGGAATTGCGTGCGAATGAATTCCGTGTCGATGGCGCCATCGACCACGACGTGCGCAACGTGGATGCCCTTGGGGCCGAGCTCGCGCGCCATGCTCTGCGCGAGCGCGCGCAGCGCGTGCTTGGCGCCGGCGAATGCCGCGAAGTTGGCGGAGCCGCGGATGCCCGCCGTCGCACCGGTGAAGAGGATCGTGCCGCGGCCGCGCACCACCATCTTGCGGGCGACCTCACGCGCGTTCAGGAAGCCGCCGAACGTGGCCATCTCCCAGATCTTCATGTACTTGCGCGCCGTCTCTTCCAGAATGCTGCTGGGCACGTTGGCGCCGATGTTGAACACCATCACCTCGATGGGGCCGCGCTCCCTTTCGATCTGGTCGATGAGCGCGATCACGTCCTCCTCCTTGCGCGCATCGCTGCCGTAGCCGAATGCCTGGCCGCCGGCGGCGCGGATGCGCTCCACGGCCGGCTCGAGCTTGTCGGCCGAGCGACGCGTGAGACATGCGATGTAGCCCTCGCGGGCGAAACGTGCGCCGATGGCGCTGCCGGTGGAGTCGCCGGCGCCGATGACGAGGGCTACACCCTTGTGGCTGGCTGGGTTGTCCATGATGGTCTCCTTTGGATAGAGGTCGTTCAGCAATCGGACAATAGTTACTAAACGATCGTTTGTCAAACGAAATCTGCGCACCGGAAAACCCCGTTGACACGTCGACGGAACTGACATAGCTTTCGTTTACCAAACGGCCGTTTTTTCAAGGAACCCCTCTTCATGCGCAAGTCCCTCGAATTCTTCTTCGACGTCGGCAGCCCGGCGTCGTACCTGGCGTGGACGCAACTGCCCACCCTGTGCGCCAGCCATGGCGCCGAACTCATCTATCGGCCGATGCTGCTCGGCGGTGTGTACCAGGCTACGGGCAACGCCTCTCCGGCCACCATCCCGGTCAAGGGGCGCTACGTGCAGATGGACTACGAGCGCCACGCCCGTCGTTACGGCGTGCCGTTCAAGGAGAACAAGCACTTCCCGATCATCACCCTGTTCCTCATGCGTGCCGTGACCGGCATCCAGCTGCGCCGCCCCGAGCAGTTGCAGCAACTGCTCGGCTGCGTGTTCAGGGCGCTCTGGATCGACGGCCTCAACCTGAACGATCCCCAATTCACGGCGGACACGCTGACGGGCGGCGGGTTCGATCCCGGCGACATCGAGCGGCTGGCGCAGGACCCGGACACCAAGGCCGCGCTGAAGGCGACCACGGAAGAAGCCGTCAAGCGCGGCGTGTTCGGCGCGCCGACCATCTTCGTCGGCGAGCAGATGTTCTTCGGCCAAGACCGGATGGACTTCGTGCGCGAAGCGCTCTCGGCCTGAGCGCCGGCGTCAAAAGGAAACAACCATGGAACAACGACTCTGGCTCGCGGCCTACCCGGCCGGCCTTCCTCGAGACCTGGACCTTGATGAGGGCGAAACGCTCGTCACGTTGCTGGAGCGCGCCTTTGCGCGCTACGCGCCGCGCACGGCTGTCAGCTGCGCAGGTGAATCGCTGACCTTCGCCGAGGTGGAGCGTGCATCGGCGCTGCTCGCGCGCTCCTTGCAGGCGGCCGGTCTCGAGCGCGGCGATCGCGTCGCCCTGCTGTTGCCCAACACCCTGCTCTATCCAGTGGCACTGGCTGCGATCCTGCGCGCCGGCATGGTTGGCGTGACCATGAATCCGCTCTATACGGCTCGTGAGCTGCAATACCAGCTGGGCGACACGGGTGCCGTCGCGCTGCTCGCCGGAGAGCCGTTCATGCCGCTCGTGGCCGAGGCGCTGGACCAGACACAGGTGCGGCATGTGCTGACAGTGCCCATGCAGGGCGTGAGGCAGGCGCTGCTTGCTCCTGCCGCCCCATCGGCGGTGCAGGGCGGCGGCAGGGACGCCCGGAGCGTATCGCTGTGCGATGCAATTGCGACCTTGCCGCCATCCAGTTTCACCGCCGCACAAGTCCAACCCTCGGATCTTTCCTTCCTGCAGTACACCGGCGGCACCACCGGCGTTTCGAAAGGGGCGTGCCTGACGCACCGCAGCGTGCTTGCGAGCGTGCTGCAGATGCAGTCCTGGCTGCGGCTCGCGTTGGACCTCGAAAACCTCGAATTGATCACGCCCCTGCCGCTGTACCACATCTACCCGCTGGGCATGGCCTTGATGGCCCTGGCCTGTGGCGCCCACAACCGCCTTGTCGTCAATCCGCGCGAAACCAAGGCGTTGTGCGACGAGTTGCAGCGGGCACCCATTGACATGCTGATCGGCGTGAACACCTTGTTCAACGCCATGGTGGCCTCGCCCGAACTCTCGAAGGTCGACTTCTCCCGCTGCCGCCTCGCCGTGGGCGCAGGCGCGTCGATCCAGGCGGCTGTCGCCAAGAAGTGGGTGGAGGCAGGCGGCCCGCCGATCACCGAAGCGTATGGGCTCACCGAAACGTCGCCCAGCGTCAGCTTCAACGCCCCAGGCCGCAACGGCACCATCGGCGCGCCCGTGCCCTCGACGGACGTCCTGATCGTTGACGACGCCGGCCAACCGGTGCCGCTCGGCACGCCCGGCGAGTTGCTCATCAAAGGTCCGCAGGTGTTCGCCGGCTACTGGAATCGCGAGGAGGAGACCCGCAAGGCATTCACGGCCGACGGCTGGTTCAAGACCGGTGATGTCGTCACCATGGATGCGCAGGGACTGATGTACATCGTGGACCGGAAGAAGGACATGATCCTGGTTTCCGGCTTCAATGTTTATCCCAACGAAATCGAGGGTGTGGCCGCCATGCACCCTGACGTGCTCGAATGCGCGTGC
>DASXUA010000222.1:0-25087 GCA_036505095.1 Phycisphaerae bacterium | reverse complement strand
CGCTTCATGAGGTGCCCGCATGAGTACCATCCTGGTCGTCGACGACAACCCCGTCTTCCGCAAAACGATCGCGGCCGTCCTGAAGCAGAATGGCTACAACGTGGTGTGTGCGGCCGATGGGCTGGAAGCCCTGACGGCCGTGCGCTCCAATAATCCCGACCTGGTGCTGCTCGATATGGCCATGCCCTCCATGGACGGGCTGAGCTGCCTGCGCGCCTTGCGGGCCAACTCGCGCTCCGGCGACATTCCGGTGATCGTCGTCTCGGCCGTCGCCAATCGCGACACCGTCATTCGCGCCGGTCAACTGCGGGTGGATGGCTATATGCTGAAATCGCAGTTCTCGGTTGACGAGATGCTGCAGCGCCTGCGCCGGCTTCTGGACCCGTCCGGCAACTCGCCGCCGGCGCCGCCGCTCAGCGCGGCGACCGTGAAGCCGGCCGGCACCTCTTTAGCGTCCAAATCCGCCAGCGCTTCCGACGCCAGCGCGGCGCCGCCGGCGGCAGTCGTCGCGCCGGCGCCCGCCAGCGGCCGCGCCGCTCCCGTACGCAGATCGGCGGCCGAGACGATGGAGCGCCTGCGGAACGTCGTGCAACCCAGCGCCATGCCGGCGGTGCTCCGCGAAGTGACCGCGCTGTGCGGCAACACGCATAGCACCATGAACGACATCGCGGACGCGGTCCGCAAGGACCCGGCGCTCACCATGCGCGTCCTGCACGTGGCGAACTCGAACTTCTACGGCAGCGCCAAGCAGGCGCGCGACCTGGGCGAGGCCGCGCGGCGCATCGGCACCTCGGGCATGCGCAACATCGCGATGGCCGCCGCCACGGTCGAGCATTTCGCGGACGCCACGCCCGCCGGCCTGGTGCCGCAGCGGTTTTGGGAGCACTCTCTGGCGTGCGCCATGCTCTCCGAGTTGCTGGCGCAGGCCATCGATCGGCCCGACCGGGAACAACTGTTTCTGGCCGGTCTGCTGCACGATATTGGCCGACTGATGCTCAGCACGGTCTTTCCGGCCGAGTACGAGCAGGTCGCGCACGCGCTGGCCGGCGGAGCGACGGCCGAGATTGTCGAGCGCGCGACCTTCGGCATTACGCACGCCGAAGCTACGCGCGAGCTGATGCAAATCTGGAATCTTCCAGTGGCCCTGATCGAGGCCGGGTCGCTGCACGAACTGCCGGTCGAGCGCATCCAGCGCTCGGTGCGTGATCCCAAGCCAGCGCTGATTGTGGCACTGGCCAACCGCCTGGCACACGCGCTGGCTTTGGGCGACAGCGGCAATCCGGTGCTGCTGGAGGTGCAGGAGCATGCCCGCGCCGTCGGAGTGCCGCGCAATGCGCTGCGCTCCGTCGCGCAGCAGACCGTCGAGCGCACCGAGATCACCACGCTGTTCTATGCCTCGCGCAGCCGGGAGGAGTTTCGCGAACCGCTGGCGGCCGAGCTGCGCCGCGCGGCCGGTTGTGAGGTGCGCCTGGCGCTCTTGGGCGACCGTGACCCGTGTCCGGCCATCGAATGGTTATGCGAGCGGCTCGGCTGGATCGACGCGACGCACCCGCAGTTGGCGGTGATGGCGCTGCGGACTCCGGCCGATCTGCCCGCGCTGGCGCGCGAACTTGAAGCACTCGATTCCGCCGTCGGCCGGCGCTTGCCCGTGGTGCTGGTTGCCCCGCACCAGCCCCCGCAGCTCCCGACGGACGTGTCCGAAGCGCGCCAAACGGCATCGCTCGCGCTGCCAGCGCGCTACGCGACGATCATTGAAACCATCACACGCATCGCGCCGAAAGACTGACCTGAACCCCGAACCCTGAACCCTATCCTCCGCAGTCCGGATCGGGCAGCGGACAGAACGTGTCGCACGCCCCGTCGTTGTAGAAATCATTCTGCACGCACGGATCCGAGCAGTCCGGGTCCGGTTGCGGGCAGAACGTGTCGCACTCGTAGTCGCCGTACCAGCCGTTGTCGGCGCAGATGTCGCCCGTCGAGGCACAGTCCGGGTCCGGCTCCAGACAAAAATCGTCACAAACGCCATCGCCGTAGCGGCCCTCCACCGCGCAGATGTCGGTTACGGTTCCGCCGCAATCCGGGTCCGGCATCGGGCAGAACGTGTCACACTCACCGTCGCCGTAGTAGCCCAGGTCCGCGCAGATGTCTCCGCTGCCGCCGCTCCTCTGCTGGCAATCCGGATCCAGCATCGGGCAGAACGAGTCGCACTCGCCATCGCCGTACCAGCCGTTGGCCTGGCAAATATCGACTTCGGCTACGGTTTGGCAATCCGGATCGGGCTGCGGGCAGAACGTGTCGCATTCCCCGTCGTTGTACCAGCCATTCTCCGCGCAGATATCGCCGGAGGTCGAACCGTTCACGTCGATACCGCACTCGCCGCTGGCGAACTTGCCGGAATCGTCGGTGATGACCACCGCAATCCGCAGCGGCACGTCCTCCAGCACGACCAGGTTGGTCACGCGCGCCGTGTTGTCGTCGAAGACGGCATCGCCATCGAACACGAACCATTCGAATTGGGGATTCACAAACCCCGGCGGAATATCCACCCCGACCTGTACCTGGTCGAACAATTGCAGCGGCCCGAGCGGGCAGACCAGTTCGAGGGGTCGCTGCTCGAACACCGGCGGCGCGCACGAGGGCCGCCCCTCGCGCACGTAGCTCAGGGTGAAGAGCGTCGGCGTGTAGGCGTCGGCGTTCTCCAGATCGAGCACGCGCAGATCGAACTGGAGCACGCCGTTGGCGTCGATCGTGCCGTTCTCCAGCGCCGCGTTGATTTCGAAATGCATCGGGATCGGCACATTGCCGCCCGTTTCGGTGACGTCGACGCTGAAGCGCCGCTCGACCACGATACGCCCGCCGCGGTCGAGCGACGTGGCCGTGTACACCGGCGTTAGCGCCAGCGACAGCCCGCCCTCAGACTGGACCACCGGCGCGCCGGACAAATAGTTGATCGTGACGCCGCGCGAAAGCGAGAACACGTTCTGCTTGTCGAACTCGGTCGTCAGCAGAAACGGCTCATCGGCGGTCCCAAACGTCAAGCGATTTTCGATCCCCACTTCGTCCAGTGACGGAAAATCGGACCGGGCGCATAGCACCCACGTGTCAGCCAATTGATTGAGCACGGCCGGCACCTCATCGATGGTGACCGCACCGCTCAATTCATTTTCGCCGACGATCAGCGTGTTGGAGGTGCCGTCGGCGATCGCCGCGTTAATCACCACC
This sequence comes from Phycisphaerae bacterium, assembly GCA_036505095.1. Classification (GTDB taxonomy): domain Bacteria; phylum Planctomycetota; class Phycisphaerae; order UBA1845; family UBA1845; genus DASXUA01. The sequence continues at coordinate 21,865 of DASXUA010000222.1, read as the reverse complement.
GCGACCTGTACGATCTCCAAACAGGGTTCCTGCAGGCTGGTGCCCACCAGCGGCGAACGGGGGTTCACGCCACGATCAAACAGATCTGACGTGATGTCGCTGTAGGAGTCGAGCCCCTCCGTCAGCACGACGGTGTTGGAACTGCCGTCGGTGATGGGCTGCTGGTTGGTCGTGCCGATGCGCCGCGCGCGGCTGGCCCCAACGTTGAGGTTATCCACGATCATCCCCTGACCGCCATTAAGGACGGCCACCTTGGCCATGCCGCCGCCTTTGTAGAGCACGTTGGCACTCGTACCATCAGCACCGCGCAGGCTGACCGGCCGACCCTGCCCGTCAAGCGATGCCTTCGTGACCACGTTGTTGCTGGTGCGCGCGTTGGCCTCGGTAAGGCGCGTCTGGCCATTCGCGTCGCGATCCGCGACAAAGGTGAATTCATTACCACGCTCGTCACGCGCAATCGCAAACATGCCGGTGGGGTTGCCGGTGAACGCCACGCGCAGGCGGCGCTGGTTGTTACCACCGCCGCCGCCACCGCCACCCCCGCCGCCTCCGCCTCCGCCGCTCGTGCCGCAGCTTGTCAGCCAGACACAAACGAACCCTGCCGCTACCAAACGTGCTGCCCGAGCGAGTTTTCGAGCCCTGCTCATGTGCAATTCCTCTTCCTTGGTTTTGAGATTCCGCGCTGAGCTCCTGTCAAACGCGTCAGCAGTGTAGAATATATCGGACGTAGTCTGCAAGTGCCGATAGGACAGATATGGCAAAAGCCAGAACCGCCCAGCAACGCCCGGCGATCGTCCGCGCCGGCCGGATCGAGATCGAGGGCACCTGCGCCTGGCCCGATGGCACGCGGCTGCTGATCGCACCCGAAGATGACGCACCGGAGGCCCACCTCGATCCGGCTCTGGTGATCGTGGCCGGGTTCGGGCTGGTGGGCCGCTGCGTGGCCGATTATCTGGAAAAGGCCGGCATTCCGTTTGTGGTCATCGACACCAATCCGACCACGGTCGCCACGCAGCGCTGCCTGGGCCGACAGATCGTTGGGGGCGATGTCTCCGCTGAGACCACCCTGCGCGAGGCGCGGCTGATGGAAGCGTCGGTCCTGGCGCTCACCATCCCCGATGAACCCGCCACCATGCGGGCCATCGAGGTCGCGCGCCGCCTGCGCCCGGACCTGTACATCATCGCCCGCACCGAGCACGCCTCCGGCGGCAATCGCGCCCTGCAACTCGGCGCCGATGAAGTCGTCAAGGCCGAACACGCCCTGGCCTTCAGCTTCCACGACCGCCTCCGCCGCCGGCTGTGCACCGGCCGATCGACATCAATCGCAGCAACGAACCCGGTGGCAACGTCGTGAATACGCAGGACCTCATGCGGTTGGTGCAGCTCCTGAACGGACGAATACCACGCAGGCGTTCAACGGGGCCTCGGTAGCCGTGTGTCCTTAGCCGGCGGCTGTGGCCGGCGTCCAAATCGCCGGAGTATTTGACGCAGCGAGTCGCCACCGGGCAGGCCGCGCAGGCCCAGGCGCAGCGCGGCGTTCACGGCGGACCAATTGGCGCGGGGAATCTCGGGAATCCGGCCCGAAGATGGGGTCGGCCATCTGCCGGTGCGCTGGCGGTGCGCGTCGGCCCAGGCGACGATTTGATCTTCCGTGAGGGCGGGTCGCGCAGCGTTCCCCGTGAGCAGTTTGGCCAAAGACGAACCGCCCGGCAAAGAGCGCATACCGGCCCGAAGGGCCGAGTCCACGTTTCTCCAATTCTCGCCGCGCACATCGACAATTGGCCCGGAGGCCGCCGTCGGCCACCGGCCGGCGCGCTGTTGGTGCGCTTGGGCCCAGGCGAAGATCTGGGCCTCGGTGAGGGCCGGGCGATAGGCGCGACGCCCGCGCTCCTGGGCGAGCAGCTTAACCAGGGACGAACCGCGCGGCAGGCCGCGATGCCCGAGCCGCAGGGCTCTATTGATGTTGCCCCAGTCTTCTCCGGGCGCAGCGTGAACGGGTCCGGACGCGGCGCTGGGCCAGCATTGCGTACGCGCGAAGTGCGCATCGGCCCAGACAAGGATTTGCTTTTTCGTGAGCCGCGGCGCTGTGGTAGGCGAGCGCACGCCGCGATAGCGGCGTAACAGCTTGGGCAGGCTGTCGCCGCCGGCTAGCCCGCGCGACCCACGGTGAAGCGCGGCGTAGATTCGGGCCCACGTTTCACCCGGCGCTTCACGGATCGCGCCACTGTGGGTATGTGGCCAATCACCTGTGCGCCGATGATGGGCGTCGGCCCACGCCAGAATCCTTCGAATGCTCAGGCGACGAAGGTCCCGCTGGGTACGAAATCCGCGATGCTTCGCCAAGAATCGTTCGAGCGTCGACCCGCGCGGCAGACCGCGATGCCCCCCATGCAAGGCACCATTGATGGCGCCCCATGATTCGCCGGTCGCATCGTGGACCGGGCCGGAGTTGTACTTGGGCCATTGCCCGGTTCGTTGCTGGTGCGCGTCGGCCCACGCAAGGATTTGCCGGGAAGTCAAGCGCGGATACGACCAGGGTCGGCGAACCCCGCGGTGTTTGGCTAGGAGTTGCGCGAGCGATGACCCGCCCGTTAGGCCACGCAAGCCATAGCTCAGCGCAGCACAAACGCGCCGCCATGATTCGCCGGGCGCATCGGGGATGGATCCGGAATATGGCTTGGGCCACTCGCCGGTGCGGCGGTGATGCGCGTCGGCCCAAGCGAGAATCTGCTGGTGCGCAAACGTCGGCTTTCGAGGACGGCGCCGCACGCCGCGTCGCTCCGTCAGCAGGCGCGACAGGCACGAGCTGCCCGGAAGCCCGCGCTGTCCAGTTTGCAGCGCGATATTCACCTTCCACCAGGACATGGAAGGGCATGCGGCGATGCGACCGGAAGCGCAACTGGGCCAGACACCGGTCCGCGCGCGGTGCGCATCGGCCCACGCCAAGATTTGCCTGATCGTGAGAGACACGCCACGCGATCGCCAGCGGCTGCGTGTTGGCACGAGCATCGGGCGCATTTTAGGAGCCTGTCCGCGTAATACCCGAGAAGCGCGTCCCACGGTACTTTGTGCTTCCGAAACCCGGGGGTTCTTGACCACAACGCTGACCTTTACCTTCGACGACCGCCGCCACCGCCGGCCGGGCACCGTGATCATCTGGGGACCTGCGGGCCGGCCGATTCGAAAACCATCAGCTTCGCGCGCTCGCCCTGCAGCGTGTAGACGAAATGCCAGCCGTCGGCGCCCATTTCGTTCAGGTAGCGTTCCACGATCCGATGATAGTCTTCGGTGGGCGTATCCGGCGGCCAATTGGTCACCTTGTAATGCCCTGTCGGCCGCGGCGCGGGTTCCCGTTGAAACCCGTACGCCATCCAAGCTCCCCAAGCTACCACCAATGCCACGACCAGGCCGATTTTGCGATTGCGCATTTGTGCAACTCCGTGCACCGAGCCTTCGCCCGCATTCCAAGGTTCGAGCGGGGCGTCCAGGTGCGCCGTGAGCATAAATCCCCATGCGCGTCGCCGCCACGCCAAGCGAGTTTCGTAGGGCGAGTTGCCGCACAGGACAGGGTCAGGATGCCCGCAGAGCCACGGCCTTCCAGCCCGTGATTTGGAACGGGACCGTAACTCGGACTTTGATTTCAGCCAGGCGGTGGTAAGATATGGCACCGAGGGCGCGATTCAATTCCGCCTGCGCCCGAGCAGCGATCGCCGGCGAAGCGGCCGGCACGAGGGACAAAGCATGGCAGAGGGGCACACCCAGCCGCGCGCGCCGTCGCCGGACCGTGAGCGGGACCTTATTTGCGCCGCGCAGCGCGAAGCCGCGCCCGCTGCCATCCTGCCGAGCACGTCGCCGCTCGCACCCGGCTCGCCTGCGCATGCTTGTGTGCCTTCCCCGCTGGATCACGTGGCGGTTCCCTTCGATGCCGAGCCATCCCGTGTCAGCGACTCGCTGCCGGGCTACGAGATCATTCGCGAAATCCATCGCGGCGGACAGGGCGTGGTGTACCAGGCCGTGCAGAAGTCGACGCGCCGCCGCGTCGCCATCAAGGTGATGCACGAGCGCCCGTTCAGCGACGCGCGCGACACGGCGCGCTTCGAGCGCGAGGTGCGCATCCTGGGCGCGCTGACGCATCCGAACATCGTGACGATCCACGACAGCGGCGCGCTCGCCGGGCGCTATTTCTTCGTGATGGATTACATCTCGGGCCAGCCGCTGGATCAGTATATGTCGGCCAAGGAGCACTCGATCGCCGACACGCTGCGGCTGTTCGCCAGGATCTGCGACGCGGTGAACGCGGCCCATCTGCGGGGCGTGATTCACCGCGATCTCAAGCCGGGCAACATTCGCATCGATTCCGGCGGCGAGCCGCACGTGCTGGATTTCGGACTGGCCAAGCTGGCGACCGGCGACGTGACCGATCCGCACTCGTCGGGCCATCCGCAGGTAATGACCGAGACCGGCCACTTCATCGGCACGCCCGCCTGGGCCAGCCCCGAGCAAGCCGAGGGCGCGCGCGACAAGATTGACATCCGTACCGACGTCTATTCGCTGGGCGTGATTATCTTTCAGATGCTGACCGGCACATTCCCCTATGAAGTGGTCGGCAAGCGCGGCGAAGTCCTGCAGAATATTGGCAGTGCGCCGCCCGCCCGTCCCAGCAGCCTGCGCCGGGATATCGACCGCGACGTTGAAACCATTGTGCTCAAGTGCCTGGCGAAAGAGCGCGAGCGGCGCTATCAGAGCGCCGGCGAGCTGGCGCGCGACGTGCGGCATTATCTCGGCCGCGAGCCCATTGAAGCGCGCCGCGACAGCGCGACGTATGTGATTCGCAAGCTGCTCGCGCGGCACCGCTTGCGAATTGTCGGAGCCGCCGGGCTGCTGCTGGCGGCGACGCTGGTCTGGGGAATCGTCGATGCGCGCCGCCGGCTTGGCGCCTCGCAGCGCACTGAGGCTCTGTCAGATGCACGTTGGTCGCTTGATCAGGGCGACTATGCGGCGTGCCTGCGTCGCGTTCAGCCCATCTTTGAACGAACGCCCAACGATACCGAAGCGGTACTGCTGCAGGCGCGCGCATTGCTGCGACTGGGGCGCGAGTCGGAGGCTGACCGCGTGCTGTCCGCGGCCGTCGCGGCCAATCCCCAGAGCGGGGCCATCCGCTACCTCCTGGCTGAAATCACAGCGAAATCGGATCCGCAGCGCTCCAGCGAACTGCGCGAGGAGGCGCGCCGCCTTGAGAAGGACTCCCCGCAGGACTACTATCTGCGCGCCCTCTCAGCCCAGCAAGATCAGCCCGCCGTCGACCTGCTCACGCATGCGCTGGACCTGAATCCGCGCTACTTCGAAGCCCTGATGGCCCGCGGCGCGCGCTATTTCAACCTCAAAGCATTTGATGCCATGCGCACGGACGCCGAACGAGCGCTGTCAATTCGCCCACATGACGCGCGCGCCTGGTGTAATCTTGGCATCGCCTGGTTGAATCTCGGTGACGATGCGCAAGCCGTTCGTGCCCTGGAGCGCGCCGCGGAGTTCGACGCGACTCTGGCCCGCGTCTGGATCAACCTGGGAGTCTGCTATGAACGCAGTGCCAAAGCGCAGCCCGCGTTGGAGTGTTACACGCGCGCGGCGCATCTGGATCCGATGCAATTTCCCGCATGGATGGGTTTGGCGCGCATCTACCTGCGACTCGAGCGCTTCGATGATGCACAGGATGCGCTGCAGCGCGCTTTGAACCTGCAGCCGAAGAATGCGCGCGCGCTGTATCACCAGGCCCTGCTCGATTCGCGCCGCGGAAAACACGAGGCCGCGCTGGCTGGCTTCGAGAAGTGCGTCGGTGCGCCATCAGTCGACCAGGCGCGCGTCTGGCTTTCGCTGGCCTCGACCTTCTGGGAACTGCGGCGACCGCAAGATGCGCTGCAGGCGTGCCAGCGCGTACTCGAGATCGATGCCCGCAGCGGATCGTCGTGGAGCTTCGCCGCCTGGCTACTCTTGACCGAGGACACGCTGCAGGACTTTCGGCTAGCGCACCAGAATGCGCAACGCGCGTTTGAATTGCTGCCCGGCGACGCGCGCGTACTGGGTTGTCTCGCGCTGGCCGAGGCACGCGCACTAGAATGGCCGGCCGCTGACGAGCACGCGCGCCGTGCTCTGGAAGTCAGCGGCACCTGGTCCCAGGCCTGGCCGCTGGGACTGTGCGCACGGACGGCGCTGGAATCCGGCGATCTTGAGAGGGCCCGCGCGCTGCGCGCCCAGGCGGGCGACGCCGCGACGGATTATCACGAACCGGACGTTGCGGCCCTGCAGGCGTTCCTGCGGGAGTTTGACGAGCGAGTGGTCGAGCTGAACAAGGAGAGCGCAAATGACTAGTCGAAGATGGTGCATGGGCGTGCTGGCCGTGACCGCGGCCATTTTTTGCCCTGGCACAAATTGCACACCGACCAGTTGGGACCTCGTCAAAGTGCTAGTGCCGGATCCCGGAGACGGCACCGGACCTTATGACAGTGTTGGGACCGGCGATACACTCGCGTTCGTGCTGGATTCCGCGGCTGGATCGCTCTCTGATTACACGGTCAAGCTCGTGCCACCCAGCGGCACCTCGACTACGGTCGGTGCCACGAAAACGCGAGGCTCGGGTGTATTTTTCACAGTGCCTTCCGGCCTCTTGTCCAACACTGTTTATCAGGCGCAGTTGTATGACTCAACCGTGTCGTCAACCAGACCTGTTGCCACTTACAACTTCAAGACCAGAAGCTGAGGATCGCCCACCGCGCTCGCGATCGAAGCCCGCGCCCCATCAGTCGATGATGACTGAGCGCGCCAACAATTCGGCGTAGTCGGCCTCCAGCTTGCGCAGCGTATTCCGGAGGGCGCAGTTGGTACCGTCGAAGGGCTCGGGCGCGCTCGATAGTTCGACGAACCAGCGCACCAGATTGGCGAAGTCATTTAGGTCGATGAACTCAGGACCGAGGCGGCGGCACTGCGCGTTCATGTTGTGATAGTTGCCCAACGCCACGCACAGGCCGGTGGCGTCGTAACCGAACTCGCAAAACGCGGTGGACTCGCACGTGCCGCCGTCCATCAGGCGGCGCTGATACTTGAAGGATTTGTCCTGCGTGGCGAGCTTGTCGGCCACGCGTCGCACATAAGCGGTCGCGGCCGGAGTGAAGGTGGTCGTTTTGTCGCCGACGCGCAGGATCGGTCCAGCGCCGATACGGGCGTGGGGCAGCCGCGAGCTGGTTTCGACCGAAACCACCAGGCACTTATCCGGAATGGTTCGCTGGCGGCAGGCCGCGATGGCGCCGATGAAACCCACCTCTTCGGCGCGCGTGAAGAGGACGTATAGTTCGGTGCGGACACGCTGTCGCACCAGTTCGTCGAGACAGCATAGAATCGCGGCCGCGCCGGCCACGTCGTCGCAGCCGCGCGCAAAAATCCGTGCGCCGCGAACCCGCGGATCGGGAAAGTCCCACATGCCGATGGTGCCCGGCGCCAATTCGGTGCCCACCTCGATCTCGACGCGTTCGACCCGCTCCATGCCGCCCGTGAGCTTGGTATGGAGCGCGCGGATGCGGCCGCGGACCCAGCGCCTGGCGACCTCACCATTGCGCGCTGCGGTCTCGTCGTAGAATCGCACGCGCGCCCCGCTGAAATACTCGGGCCGAACGCCGCCGCGCCAGCTTGCGATCACCGTCCGCGCGTCCCGCATCCGCTCGACGACGAAACCCGGATGGTCCAGGTGCGCCGTCAGGCAGATCGGGCGGCGAATGCGACGCTGGCCATGGCGATAGTGCACCAGGATGTTTCCGGCGGAATCACGGCGCACTCTCAGACCGCGCGCGCCGCAGAACCGCAGGATCGCTCCGATCACGAAGCGCTCAGCGAACGGCGCCGTCGGCAGCGCCAGCAATTCCTTCAAGATCGATAATTGTCGTGTTGCGAGCATCCGGTTTCATACCTGAGTTCTGCCTTCCGAGTCCTACCGGGTGGCATTGCTTTCACGCGAAGCGGATAAGCATGCCGGCATGGCTACCCGGCTGAAGCCCTGAAGCCATGCCACCCGGCGAGTTGGTAGGTTTACCCAATCGGCATCCGCAGCATCAGGAACGCCGCCAGCAGCACGATCGTGCCGGACAGCCCGGCCGCCCCAAGAAAGAAGCCGAGCCACGATTGCCGCTGCTTCTCGTTGCGGCGCTGGCCGGCGCTGTTGATGCCCAGCGCCAGCCCCGCCGCACTCAGCAATCCGGCCAGCGCGATGCACGCAAACAGCGCGAACATGAAACTGCTGTGCATCCCGTAGCGGATCTTCATGATGCTCCAGTCGATCCGCCTGTACGTCTGAAAGAGCCCGGCCGCCAGTGGCAGCAGTGCCGCCAGCGCGCAGATCACCGACCATTTCGCCTGTACGTCAAACCTTCGCCAACGGCTTTGTGCCACGTCTCGCTGACTCCGTGCTCAGGACGCTGAACCGGTCCTGAACCCTGAACCCTGAACCCTTTGATCAGCGCCCGCGGGAAACCGCGCTGATCGTCACCGGGTCGATCGGCACGTCGGACTGTCCGCTGCGCTGGCCGGTCGGCACGATGGCAATGGCGTCTACGACGTCCATGCCCGCGATGACATGTCCGAAGACCGTGAACGCTGGTTGATTGGCAGTCGCCGTGTCCAGAAAATTATTATCGCCCAGGTTGATGAAAAACTGACTCGTGCCCGAATTCGCGTCGGTGCCGCGCAGCGCCATGGCAATCGTGCCGATCGTGTTGCTGTGGCCGTTGTTGGCTTCGCTCATAACCGGATCGAAAGTGGGCGGCCGGGCTTCCAGTTCCTCTCCATTCATGAAGAACCCGCCGCCCTGAATCACGAATCCGGCGATCACGCGATGGAAAACCAGATCGTTGTAGAAGCCGTCGTCGGCATAGCGCAGGAAATTGAACACCGTCTTGGGCGCATCATCATAGAACAATTCGAGCCGGATGTCGCCCATGCTGGTGTGCACGACAGCCTCGGGGGTGGTGTCCTCGATCGAAACCAGGCGGACGTTGGCCATGGCCTCCTCCGGCTGCGTGCCCGATTCCGACGCGCCGGGACTGACCGTGACATGCAAATGCACGCTTTCCGGCACCGACATTGTGATCATGACGTTCTGCGCCGCGGGGTTATCAATATCCGCCGTTCCCTGGTCGACCGACCATTCGAACGTCACGCGCGCTGGATCAGCATTCACGCTGGTCGTCAGGGCTACCGGCATCCCGGAGATGGCCACGTCGGGCGCGCTGACGCTGACGCGCAGCGCCAGATGGATGATCGTTTCCGCAGCGCGGATGGTGCCATCGGCCGGATCGCTCACTTCGACGCGCACGCGCACATCGCCGGCGTTGCCGCCGCTGAGGTTGGGCATGGCCGTATCAGCGCCGGACAGCGTGCCGTCGCCGCTGACGACCGTCCATTGATACGTGAGGCCGCCGCCCTGGCTGCCTCCGACGACGCCAAGCTGTACCGGTTGATCCGAATCAATCGTCATCGGCCCGGTGATGACGAGGTCCTCGTTTTGCGATCCGGCTGGTACCACCTCCACCGGGGCGAAAGCGCTGGCATGCTGTCCGGTGGCGTCGGCAACTACCACACGGAAAACCAAATGGCCCAGTTCCATCAGCGGGGCCGTCGTGGCCATCGGGCCATCGGTGCTGACAATCTGCGTGGTCGGGCCGCTTTCCTGGCTCCAGCGGATGTGATACGGAGCCTTGCCGCCCCGAATGTCGACCGAAAGGGTCGCGGGATCGCCTTGCCCGACCAGGCGATCGTCGCCCACGTCGATGCGCAGGCGCGGAAGTGCGTCCGCCTCCACCGTGGTCGTACCCTGCGGTGCTGACCCGATGCATCCCGACAAACACGTCAGCGCACCGGCGGCGAACCAAAAGGCCCGAACAGACCTCATCATTTTCAACCTGGTCCGAAACATAGCGCGACCCTCAAGCCGACTTAAGATAGCATGCGCGCTCGATCTGCGAAACACCCGAGTTTCGGCGATGCCGCAGGCCCACCATGCCGCTACAATGCGGGCCGCATGGCCCAGCCACACGCGATCTACCAGTCCCCACTCGTAGCCCGTAACGCCTCGCCGGAAATGTCCCGCCTGTTTGGGGCCGAGCAGCGCATCCGGATCTGGCGCCGCCTGTGGCTGGCGCTGGCCGAAGCCGAGCGCGCGCTGGGCCTGCCGATCACGGCGCGCCAAATCGCCGCGCTGCGCCGCGGCCTGGATTCGATCGATTTCGCCGCGGCGGCACGGTACGAGCGGAGGCTGCGCCACGATGTCATGGCCCATCTGCACGCCTATGCCGATGTCGCACCCGCCGCCCGTTCGATCCTGCATCTCGGCGCGACCAGTGCGTATATCGTCGATAACGCGGACCTGATCATCATGCGCGCGGCGCTCGGCCTGATCCGCGATTGGCTCGTGAATGTTATCGACGCGCTGGGGGTCTTCGGGAAGCGCTATCGGGCGCTGCCGACTCTGGGGCTGACGCATTATCAACCGGCCCAGCTTACGACCGTCGGCAAGCGGGCCGTCCTGTGGTGCTACGATTTCGTCCGCGACCTGGAAGAAATCGAATGGCGGCTGTCGCGGCTGCGCTTGCGCGGCGTGAAGGGCACCACCGGCACACAGGCCAGCTTCATGGAGTTGTTCGACGGCGACCACCGCAAAATCGAGCGGCTGGATACCGCGATTGCCCGCCGTTTTGGCTTTGCGGCCAGCGAGCCCGTCACGGGTCAGACCTACACGCGCAAGATCGATGCCGAGATCGCCTGCACGCTGGCCGGCATCGCGGCGAGCGTGCACAAATTCGCGAATGATATCCGCCTGCTGGCGCATCACAAGGAAATCGAAGAACCGTTCGAGACCGAGCAGGTGGGCTCGAGTGCCATGGCCTACAAGCGCAATCCGATGCGCTGCGAGCGGGCGACGGCGCTGGCGCGCTTCGTCATCACGCTGGTGCATTCGCCGCTGCAGACGGCGGCGGAGCAGTGGTTCGAACGCACGCTCGACGATAGTGCCAACAAGCGGATCACGATTCCCGAGGCCTTTCTGGCGACGGATGGCATGCTGCGGATCGTGACCAACGTGGCGCGCGGGCTGGTGGTCTATCCGAAGGTCATCGCGCGGCGCGTGGAGCAGGAGCTACCGTTCATGGTCACCGAGAATGTCCTGATGGCCGCGGTGCGGGCGGGCGGCGACCGGCAAGCGCTGCACGAGCGCATCCGCCGCCACGCGCGGGCGGCGGCCGAGCAGGTGAAACTGCACGGCCGCGAGAATAACATCATGGCGCTGCTGGCGGCCGATCCGGCGTTCGCGCGCGTGAACCTGCGGACCGCGATTGATCCGCGCCGCTTCATCGGCCGCGCTCCGCAGCAGGTGGACGCGTTCTTGCGCGAGTACGTGAACCCCATCCGCCGCCGTTATCGCGCGGCGCTTGGAAAGGACGCAGCGCTTGAGGTGTAGCGCACGTTTAGCCGCAGGCCCGCAGGGCCGCGCTCCGGCGTACCGGCGTCGCGCCCGATACTGATGAATGCCGCGCGAAGCGCTCCCTTCGGTCGCGGCTAAACGTGAAACAGCAACCATGAATCGTGACGAACTGGCCGCAACGATCAAACGACATGCCTATTTGGAGGGCGACTTCGTGCTGCGCTCCGGACGGCGGAGCCGATTCTATCTGGACAAATACCTGTTCGAGACGCAGCCGGAAATCCTGCGCGCGCTGGGTACCCTGTTCGCCGAGCACGTGACGCCGCGAACCACCCTTATCGGCGGGGCCGAATTGGGCGGTATCGCGCTCGCGGCGGCTGCCTCGATGGCTTCCGGCAAGCCGTTCGTCATCATCCGCAACGCCAAGAAGGATTACGGCACCGGAAAAGCCTACGAAGGCCGGCTGTCGCCGGGTGATGTGGTGCTGCTCGTCGAGGACATCGCCACCACTGGCGGCCAGGTGCTCGAAGCCGCCCAGGTGATCCGCGACGCCGGCGCGGAGGTCGAAAAGATCGTCGCCGTGATCGACCGCCTGGAAGGCGCCCGCGAGAACATCCTGTCGGCTGGCTATCCTTTTGATTCGTTGTTCACCCTGCATGACCTTGGGATCGTACGGACGTGAGCGACGGCCGAGTGCGCGTCCGTCGTGGCATTCGACGGCGCGCGGCCACGCTATCGCGGCGCAGAAGATCTACGAGTTCATCATCAAGCAAGGCGGCCTACGCTGAGACCCGTCGCCGGACGCGCCGCACCGCGCCGTTGCGCCGCGTCGGTAAGGGTTGTGGTTCATCGATGACGGCGTCCTCGACGCTAAGCCCGCGTGGTTTGCGCGTGAACGCAATTCGATACCCAAGTGCATCCAGCAGTTTTTTCAGGCTTTTCAGCGAGAGATCTTTCCGGCCCTTCAGCACATGCGAGAGCAGGTCCTGTGAAACGCCCGTTCGTTGGGAAAGCCGATATCGGGTTAACCCGGCTTGCTGAATAAGGCTAGCTAGCTCGTCCCGATATTCCGATTCTCTGACTCTACCTTGCGCAATTCCCAGTCGTGACTCCATATCCTGAGCGACCTGATAGAGCAGCCGCCGCGTGATCTGCCGGGGCGAGAGCCCGCGCGGTAGATAGCATTTCTGTACCTCTCTCCACAAGCGGTTGCAGAATTCGTTCCAGTCCGGGTTGCCCAGGGCATAACGGTACAGTCGGTCAAATGTTCGTTGTTCCTCGGCGTCCAATTGGTCCAGCGGCACCCGTTTCCCGTGAATGGTTTCATAGCTCAGCATTGAACACCAACTCCACATCGACACCTACAGCCAGATAGATGCACTTCTGGACAAAGCGGGGGGCGACTTCCCGTCCAAGAATCCGCCGCAGCTCCGCGACATCAGCGCGTTTGAGGGCCAACGTATATGCCCGCGAGTCGTCCTGCACAGGCCGACGTGTATCTGGATCGCGGTAAAAACCCATGACGGTCGCCCGCGAGGCGGAGAAGCCGCCGAAGCGCTCTCTAAGCCGCGCACTGAGCCATTCCCACCGGTCGGCCGGCTGCCGGCGTCCGCTTCCCAGATTCCGGTCCTCACGCACGGGAACCAGGAAGCCGACCTCAATTCCCAGGCGCTGCCGACCACGTAGCTTAGCCATTACTTGACCTTTAGTCAACTACCGCCTGGCCCGTCGGATTCACATGGATCCGCTAGCCGCGCGGCGGCAATCGTAGTGCCAGCCCCGACCCGCGCCCATCGCGTTGCCGCCCGCACGCGCCGCTCCCAATGTCCTCGGATGTTGGCTCGCCCGAGACGATCACGTTCGACTCCGCGCTGCGCCGCTACTACAATCTCTCCCATGTTCGAAACGCTGACAGAACGTTTTAACAATGTCTTCCGCAATCTGCGCGGGCGCGGGCGCATCTCGGAAGAGAACGTCGCCGAGGCCATGCAGCAGGTTTACACCGCGCTGCTGGAGGCCGACGTGCACGTCGAAGTGGCGCGGCAGTTCTGCGACGAGGTGCACAAGAAAGCCATCGGCGCCGAGGTCATCAATACTCTCAAGCCCGATCAGGTCATCATCAAGATCGTGCACGACGAGCTGGTGCAGCTCATGGGCCCCGTCGATCCGAAGATCCCCTTCGTTTCGCCCGGGCCGACGGTGATCCTGATGGCCGGCCTGCAGGGCTCCGGCAAGACCACCACCTGCGGCAAGCTCGCCAAGCTGATTCTGGAGAAAGCCAAACGGCCGATGCTGGTTGCGGCCGACCTGAAACGGCCGGCGGCCATCGATCAACTCGAAGTCATCGGCGGGCAGGTGGGCGTGCCGGTCTACACGGAGCGCGGTCATCAGAACCCCGTGAAAGTCTGCCGCAACGGCATCATTCGCGCCAAGCAATCCGACCGCGACGTGGTGATCCTCGACACGGCCGGCCGACTGGCGATCGACGAAGAGATGATGGCCGAGGTGGCGCAGATCGCCGAGACCACACACCCGCATCAAATCTATCTGGTGCTCGACGCCATGACCGGCCAGGACGCCGTCGCCACCGCCAAGTCCTTCAACAGCCGGCTGGAACTCGACGGCGTGATCCTCACCAAGTTCGACTCCGATACGCGCGGCGGCGCGGCGCTATCGGTCAAACGGATCACCGGCAAGCCGATCAAGTTCATGGGCGTGGGCGAAAAGCTCGAGGCCCTCGAGGCGTTCCATCCCGACCGCATCGCCGGCCGCATGCTGGGTATGGGCGACGTGCTCACGCTGGTCGAGCAGGCCCAGAAGCAGTACGACGCCACCGAGGCCGCCAAGCTCGAAGCCAAGATGGCCAAGGGCGCCTTCACTTTCGACGATTTCCTCGAGCAGATGAAGAAGGTCAAGGGCATGGGCTCGCTCAAGGACATCATGAAGAAGATCCCCGGCATGAGCGCCGAGGTGGGCGATATGGAGATCGATGACGGCGAGATCGTCCGCATGGAGGCCATCGTCCACTCCATGACCCGCCGGGAGCGGCAGAACCCGTCGCTCATCGACACCTCGCGCCGCCGGCGCATCGCGCGCGGCAGCGGCACCGAGCCGCAGGACGTCAGCGGGCTGGTGAAGATGTTCTCGCAGATGCGCGACGCGATGAAGATGATGGCCAACATGAACTTCGTGCAGCGGCTGCGCTTCGGCACGCAGCTCTCGAAGATGGCCGGCGCCGGCGGCATGCTGCCCAAATTCAAAGGCTCCACCGACGCCCGCCGCCGGCAGCCTTCGCAAAAAGACAAACGCCGCGAACGCAAGAAGCACCGCCGGTGAACCGCGGCGCGCGGCGAACCGCCGCACGAGGCGAGCCGCCCGGGTTCATCCCGGCGGCATAGCAGTAGCGCCGGCATCTCGCAGAGTCGCCGAGGCGACCCTGCCGGCGCGTTGCCGGTCGCTGATTGGTCGCGCAAAGACGCCAAGGCGACAAGAGGTCTTTGCGGCTTTGCGCCTTTGCGCGAGATTGGAATTCGCCCGTGACTCCGCCACCGCTCATCCTGGCTTCCAGCAGCCCGCGACGGGCGGAGTTGCTGCGCTCGGCCGGCTATACATTTACGGTGGTCGTACCCCCCTACATCGAACCGGAACACATGGGCCCGGGCGTGCCGCCCATCCAGCAGGCCGAGGCGCTGAGTTATTTCAAAGCCCGCAGCGTAATCTCGCAGATAGGCGCGGGGCTCATTCTGGCGGCCGACACGCTGGTCGCGCTGCGCGGCGCCGTCTATGGAAAACCGATGGACCTTCAGGACGCGCGGCGCATCCTGACGGCCCTTTCCGGCACGACGCACGAAGTCATCACAGGTATCACGCTGCTGGACCCGGCGACACGGCGGCGCCTGATCCGCCACGACGTAACGCGCGTGACGATGCGGCCACTGCGCCCCGAAGCATTGGAGAGCTACCTCAATAGCGGCGCCTCGGAGGGCAAGGCCGGCGCTTATGGAATCCAGGACCGCGACGACCCCTTTGTGCTGCGGACCGAGGGCAGCTTCTCGAACGTGGTGGGCTTGCCGCTGGAACTGCTCGCTCGCATGCTGAAAGAATGGCAGGCGG
Organism: Phycisphaerae bacterium; assembly: GCA_036505095.1. Classification (GTDB taxonomy): domain Bacteria; phylum Planctomycetota; class Phycisphaerae; order UBA1845; family UBA1845; genus DASXUA01. The sequence continues at coordinate 6,294 of DASXUA010000222.1, read as the reverse complement.
ACTCCGGGATTCCGGATTCAGGGGTTGGGGGTCAGGGGTCAACATCCGCCGTGCAGAGTCGCCCTGGAGCGCCGGAATGAGCGAGTGGTCCGCGTGCCTACTGCAAGTGATCGCGCGCAAAGACGCAAAGCCGCCAAGAAAAACCAGACGGCTTCCTATTCTTTGCGACTTCGCGCCTTTGCGCGACCATGATCTGGCGGGGACTTCCCGATGGCCGCCGATCGAGCTATGATTGATCAGCCGGGTGGCATGGCTTCACGGCTCCAGCCGGGTAGCCATGCTGATCATTCGGGATGCTTTGCCCGCTTGAAAGCGTGCCGGCCCCACGGCGGCGTAGCTCAGTTGGTTAGAGCGTGGGATTCATAAACCCAAGGTCCCCGGTTCGAGCCCGGGCGCCGCTAGTCTCCCTCTCCCTTCCAGGGAGAGGGCCGGGGTGAGGGTGACCCAATCTAATCTCGCGCAAAGCCGAAAGGTGAGTCCCAGGAAGTCTCTTGTTCGCGCCTTCGCGCCTTTGCGCCTTTGCGCGACCATTCAGGTTGGCGCGGCTTATGGATTCGCCGACGGCGTACCGGGCGAGTTCCCGGTGCCCGCGGCTTCGAGCTTCTCGCAATCCTTGCACACTTCGTGACGCACGCCATCGCTCGTCATTAACGCGAATGGATTCTGACAGCGCGGGCAACGCGCAGCGCTGACGACCGCTCGCTGCTTGCAGGCCGGACATGCCAGAATCATCATTTTCCGGACGGCCAAACCCTCACTTGAGGGCATCTCCAGGTTCATCCGGTTGGTTTGTTCGATCAACTCGTCGAGCTGGCGCGGCGTGAGGTTCAGGACGTGTCCGCACTGTTCGCAGATGTAGAGCTGCGCAGAGTCCTTGGTGTTCGGCAACTGCCGGCGCGCGTCAAGATTGCGCACGAAGAAGAAGACAGTGAGCCCGACGATCACCACGAGGGCCGACGAGTATCCAACTGTTTTGTTCATCCGTCAGCAACCATTGGGCGCCGCGCTGAATGCCCCCCACGGCGCCTCCAGTTCCTCGTCGACAACGGTCCAGTCCGGTCCGAACGGCTGGAACTGCGGACCCACCGGATTGTCCTTGATATCGATCTTGGTATACGCGGCGTGCCCGTCGAGAAATGCGCAGTTATGCCAATTCAGCTTGCCGTGCGTCCCGATGAGTTGTACCTGATTGACGATCGCCCAATCCCAGGCGCTCTCGCCGTAGGTCACGAAACGGCCAGCGCCGCGGCTGGCATATTTCTTCCAGATGTTGACCCCTTGCTTGAAGCGCGGGCCCCAGCATTGGCCACCGCAGGTGCTGAAAGGCGGGTTGATCGACGTGACGATCTGCTGCTGCACGAGCCCGGGCTTCAGTTCAAGCTTGCCGTCCTGATCGAGGTCGCCCGCGCCCACCGACTTATGCGTCTGATCCCACCAATAGAGGTTGATCTGGTAAGTATTGCCGACGCTCTCGTAATCAGTGTACGAGCTGGCCGGCTGCCCGACGTACATCCGCTGATAAGATTTCATATCGCTTGGATCCTGAAACAACGGCTGGCCCACCTGCTCCTGCCAATCGGCCGGGCTCGTACCAATGTAAGGCGGAGCGACATTGCCTTTGTTCAGGTATAGCGTCAACGGGCGCTGATTGGCTGGGATACGATAGACGCCGCCGCCGTAGGTGCCCCAAGCTTGCGTATCGATTCCGATCCAGCCACCAAAGCTCCAAGTGCACCAGCCGTACGGACAGCCGCCGCCCATCGGTGGGTTACCAGTGCCCGGCATGAAGGTGTAAAGCACCGGAAATTGATCCAGATCGAGCACGTACATGACCAGCGCCTTGTTGGCCTGATACATGTTGGAAGCGCACTTGACGCGCTTGGCTTGCTCGCGCGCGTTCTTCAGCGACGGCAAGAGAATGGCGATCAGCAACGCGATAATGGCGACCACCACCAGCAGCTCAATCAGTGTAAAGCCGCGCGACTTGGAGCGATTTGACGACATGTTCCTATCTCCAGCTCACTTATTCTTTAGTTCGCTCAGTTTCCGCGGCCGCCTCGCAAGACTTGCAGCGGTCATGGCGGACACCGTCAGTTGTGATTGGCGCATATGGGTTTTGGCAGATCGGACATGGCTGGGCCGCTAGCAGTGACCGCTGCTTGCAGACCGGGCACATCAAAATCGTCGTTTTCCGCTCCATGAAAGGCGCTTGCGGTACCGAAGCCGCATTGCGCTCCATCTCGGCGATCATTTCGTCAAACTGACGCGGCGTCAGACTGACGACGTGTCCGCACTGTTCGCAGATGTACGTGCGGGCCGACTCCGGATTGTTCGGGAGTTGCCGTCGCGTGTCCAGATTGCGGACGCCGAAATAGACCGTCAACCCAACGATGACCACCAGCGCCCCTGCGTATACATAGTTCTTCTTCATGCGTCACGGACAGGCGCTGGGATTGTTCCACGGGCACTCCATGTCCTCGTCGATGACGGTCCAATCCGTTCCGTACGGCTGGAAATAGGGCCCGATCGGGTTCTTCTTGATGTCGACCTTCAGATACGCCGCGTGACCATCCAGGAACCCGTTGACGTGCCAGTTCAGTTTTCCGTGGTTTCCGATGGTGTCCACCTCGTGAACGATCGCCCAGTCCCAAATGGTCTCGCCGAAGGTCACGAAACGGCTCGAACCCTTGCTGAGGTATTTCCTCCAGATGTTGACACCCTGCTTGAATCGCGGGACCCAGCACTGGCTGCCGCACGGGGCGTACGGCGGATAGATCGCATTCACAACAGCCTGCTGCACCAGACCCGGCTTCAACTCAACCTTTCCGTCTGCATCGAGGTCCGCGTTGTTCATCGCCCGGTGAGTCTGGTCCCACCAGTAATAGTTGATCTGATAACTGCAACCAGCACTATCGTAGTCGCTCCAACCCCCCGAAGAGGGGAACACGTACAGTCGTTGGTAGGACTTTCGGTCAGAGGGATCCTGAAATAGCGGTTGATCCGATTGCTCTTCCCAATTTGCCGGTCCGGTACCCGTGGGTGGGCTCACATTTCCCTTGGTCATGTAAACGGTCAGCGGCCGCTCGTTGGAGGGCTTGCGGAAGATGCCGCCGTAGGCGGTGCCCCACTCGGTGTCCTTTCCGAGCCAGCCGCCCGCCAGCCAGGTCGCCCATCCCACCGGACATCCCCCGCCCATAGGCGGGGGATAACTTGTGGGCGACGTGGTCGCCAGCGGTAGGGGGAACTGCTCGGACTCAAACACGTAAGTGATCAGCACCCGGTTGACCTGGTAGAGGTTTGACATGCACTTGACGCGCTTGGCTTGCTCGCGGGCGTTCTTCAGCGACGGCAGCAGAATGGCGATGAGCAGCGCAATAATCGCAACGACCACGAGCAGCTCAATGAGCGTAAAACCGCGTCGCGCAGCCTGATGGAAGCGTGTCGACTTCATGGCTCTTCTTCCTTCTGAACGCAGATTTGAGAATTCGGTCCGTCGCCTCGACGCTGCGAACGGACCCGGGCACCCAAGGCGCCTCGACGTTCCGCGAAGTATATCGGTCCTTGTCACTGCCAGTCAATGACCAAGGGCTGTGGCGTCCGTAGCAACGCCATATCAGCTAGTATTCAAGTTTTTGTCGGGCGGCCGCGTCCGCTCGGCAAATGCGATACTTGAGCGGGCAAGCAGCCTCAATCTCCCTGATCCGGAAGCTTCGTCGGTCCGTCGCGCAGCTTTTCGCAGGCGCGGCACAGGACGTGAAACTTCCCATCGCGCGTGTCTTGCACATAGGGGTTGCCGCATTGCGAACAAGCCATCGCCCTTACCATCGCCAGCTCGTGACATTTCGGGCATTCGACACGCAGCTCGCGGACCGAGACCCCCTCGGGACGCGAGACGTCCGCCTGGGCGCGCTGGATTGCATCGGCCATGCCGCGCGGCGTCAACTCGGCCACCTCGCCGCACTTGAAGCACATGAATGACTCGCGGCTATCAGCGGTGTCTGGCAACTGACTGATCGCCGAGCCGGAGCTGCGCCAGAAGATGATTCCGGCAACGCTCATCAACAGGACGAACAAGACCCCGTAGATGACTTGTTTTTTTCGTGATTGTGGTTCAGGCATATTGAAAACAGAACTCAGCCGTCCGCCGCTTCGGGCGCGGGTCAGAACGTGCAACTGCCGCAGGCCGCGCCCGAGAAATTCCAAGGCGCCTCGTAATCCTGATCGATCACGGTCCAGTCCGGACCATAGTGTTTGGGCGAAGCCGTCTTCGGTCGGATGTACTCCGCGTGTGTATCCAGGAACCCCAAATTGAACCAGCCAAACTTGCCGTGAAAACCCAGCCAGTTCACCTGGTTCACGACGGCCCAATCGAACGGATCCTCGCCGAGTGTAACGAACCGGGAGGCGGCTCCGTGCTCGGCTTGCCGTTTCCATATCTGACGGCCCTCATCGAACCGGCACCGCCAGTTCGTTGTGCAGCCCCCGCCGCTGACGCACGGACAGCAGGCCCAGTGCGGCTTGATGATCCCGTCGCCGTCGGCGTCGGGATTGCTGCCGGGAGAGCCACTGTTCCCGATGCCCGTCTGTCCCCACCAGTAGAAGTTCTGTTGATAACTGGTACCCACATCATCGTAGGCCGAGAACGACTGCTGATTGAGTCCGGGGTTGATGTACAGAATCTGCGTCGTCTTCGAGTCCGAGGGACACTTGAATAATGGCTGGTCACTCAGTTCCTGCCAGGTAGCCGGTGAGTTGCCCACGGCCGGCGAAATCACGTTGCCCTTGTTAATGTAAACCGTCAGCGGGCGATTCGCTCCCGGAATCCGGAAGCAGCCGCCACCATATGCACCTTGCGCCCAGTTTGTATTCTTCCCCAGCCAACCGCCAAAGCTCCAGGTGCACCAGCCACACGGGCAGTTCGAATTAGCTCCGAGGTACGAATAGGCCACCGGGAAGATGCCCTGCTCGTAGAAGTACATGACCAGCGAGGTATTGATCGTTCGCACGTTATGCGCGCATTTGACGCGCTTGGCCTGCTCGCGCGCGTTCTTCAGAGAAGGCAAAAGGATCGATATGAGCAGCGCAATGATGGCGATAACCACCAACAGTTCAATCAGCGTAAACCCGCCCGCGCGACGGCCGCGCGGGCGCGAAATGACGTAATCCATGGTCCGATCTCCCAAAGGAAAGAGAGTGCCGCGGGAGTGCTGTTCTAGCGGTCCGGCGGCAGTGTCTCGGCCTCATTGCCACGGGCCTTTTCGCAATCCGGACAAAGGGTATGGTAAGTGCCGTCAGGTGTCACCTTCAGATAGGGCTTGTGGCACTCGCGACATTCACCAGCAACCACCATCGCAATCGCCTTGCAGGCGGGACAGGGCAGACGCATTGACCGGACAGCGATCATCTCACCACGCTTACTGGCTTCTTCGCCGGCAGCCGCCATCGCCTGAGCCTGCTGGCGCGCAGTCAGTCGCTCCACGTGCTGACATTCGCGGCAAATAAATACCTGCGCGGACTCTTCCGTATTCGGCATTGCGCTGATTGGACCGCGCGTGTTCCGGTAGAAGAAAAATCCCGCAAGCGCGAGTAGCGCCAACAAGCCGATGCCATAAACCGTCTGCTTTGTTTTAGATGATTCTGCCATAACCCGCTGATTGAAAATGCTGGCTCGAGGCCAGAATTTGACACCCCTGTAAGCACCGTCTGACGGCGTGCCGCCTACCAGGTCCAAGGTGCTTCCCAGTCTTCGTTAATAACGGTCCAGAACCACTCGCTTCGGTAGATGGAAGTCGTGTTGGGCTTGAGATACTCAACGTGGGTATCCAAGAACGCCATGTTGTGTCTGGAATACTCGCCATGGAAGCCCAGCGTTCGCACTTCGCTCACGATCGCGTAGTCAAACGGGTCCTCGGCCATAGTGACGAATTTTCCGGCGCCTTTCTGCGCGTATTTCCGCCAGATCTCACGCCCCTGGCGGAAACGACAGGGCCACAAGCCTCCAGCGCCTCCGCAGCCTCCCTGTTCTTGGGCGCACAGCCCGGGCCGCCCCTCGATCCGCCCGTCGCCGTCGAGATCAGTGTTTCCAGGCGCCAAGTTCGTCTGTATCCACCAATAGAAATTCATTTGGTAACTGGTGCCGACGTCGTCATACGCCGAAAAGGCTTGCGTCGGATTCGCCGTGAAGAACTGCTGGTAAGAACTTCGGTCCGACGGACACCTGAAGAGCGGCTGGTCCGTAAGCTCCTCCAGCGGAAGGTCGCCGGGGTCAAAAGGGGGGGTGCCGGTGAAGGAGTA
>DASXUA010000221.1:0-19616 GCA_036505095.1 Phycisphaerae bacterium | reverse complement strand
GGCTGCCGGGTGGAATGAGTCTAGCGAGTTGGTTGAAGGACGAGCTTGGGCGACGCGGGCTGCTGACGGTGCGGGCGGGCGTCGCTGGTCCGAACGCGCGACCGCCACTGACCGAGGCGCAGATCTTGGCGTGGGCGGGTGCGCATCATCGGCGGAAGCGGCGCTGGCCGGGACAAGCCAGTGGCCCGGTTTGCGGGCAGCCGGGTGAAAATTGGCGAAGCATTCAGACGGCGCTGGTGCGCGGAGCCCGCGGTTTACCGGGTGGCTCATCGCTGGCCGATCTGCTAAGGAAGCACCGGGGGGTGCGCTATTCGCACGATGCTCCGGCGCTCTCGATCAAACGAATCCTGCTGTGGGCCGACGCGCATCATCATCGGGCGAAGCGCTGGCCGACGAGCGCTTCAGGACCGGTATGGGGCACCGATGGGGAAACGTGGAGCGCGGTGGCTGCCGCGCTGGAGCTAGGCAATCGGGGGCTACCGGGTGGGAGCACGTTGGCACGGCTGTTGGTCGAACAGCGTGGCATGCGCAGCCCGCGATACCTGACGCGTTTGACCGAGGGCCAAATCCTGGCGTGGGCCGACCGGCATCGCGAACTGACGGGCCAGTGGCCGAAGGCCAAGCCGGTTCGCGTGCTGGGTGCACCCGAGGAAACCTGGAAGCGTATCAACATGGCGTTGCAACTGGGGCTGCGCGGACTGCCGGGCGGGTCTTCGTTGCCGCGGCTGTTGCATGAGTGGCGGAACTATCACAGCCCAAAGCTCGTGCGGCTGACGCTCAGGGACGTGCGCCAGTGGGCCGACGCGCACTATCGCCGGGCAGGCAAGTGGCCGAATAGAGCCTCCGGGCCGGTGGTCGATGCGCCCGGGGAGACGTGGAACAGCGTCGAGGGCTGCCTGCGCCGCGGCGGGCGCGGGCTGCGTGCGGGCAACTCGCTACGGAAGCTGTTGGCGACGCGCAGGCGGTTGCGGCGCGGGGCTCGCTGACGCATCGCGGCTCATCGTGACCCTCACCCCGCCCCGCTCCTCGCCACGGTGAGTTTCGCCACGGGCGAATCTTCGACTTCGACCTGCAAGGGAGAGGTAAGTGACCCTCACCCCCGGCCCTCTCTGGAAGGGAGAGGGAGGGCTACGTGAACTTCCAGCCGGAGCGATAGTCCTTGGTGATGTACTGATTCGCTTCGGAGACGTTCGTGACGCGCAGGTTCGGGCCGTCCCATTCCAGGCGGCGGTTCATGCGCAGAGCGATGTTGCCCAGCAGGACCGTCTCGGTCAGCGGGGCCGCGTAGGCGAAGTTCGATTTCGGGAAGTCGATCGGCTTTTCGCCGACGCAGGCCATGACCCACTCGCGCATGTGGCCCGGCGAGCGCTCCATGAGCTGCGGTGGCTTGCCAATTTCCTGCATCTTGGATTCGGGGAAGATGCGCGGGCTCTCGCCGTAGTCACCGGAGACCAGGATCGCCGCCTTGGTGCCGATGAAGATGTTGCCGGTGTCGGACATCTTGCGGCCGGCCTCGAGTTCGTCCGGGATGCGCGGCTTCAGATTGCCGTCGTACCAGTACGCCACGAAAGCGGGATGACCGTTGCGGGCCGGGAACTGCCATTTCACAATCGATGCCAGCGGAAACGTGTCCCCGTTCATCGGCGTCAGCGCGAACGGTTCGACCGAGGTTGGATAACCGGGATCGAGCGCCCAGAACATGCAGTCCATCGTGTGGCAGGCCATATCGGCCAAGGCGCCGCCGCCGAAGTCAAGCCAGCCGCGCCAGTTGAAGCGGTGATAAGTCTTGCGATGGAAGGGCCGCTCGGGCGCCGGGCCGAGCCACACATCCCAGTTCAGGCTGCGCGGCGGAACGTCTTCTTCTTCGGAGCGCGCGATGCCTTGCGGCCAGATCGGCCGATCGGTCCAGGTATGCACTTCCTTCACGTCGCCGATGGCGCCGCTGCGGATCCACTCAATCACCAGGCGGATGCCTTCGCCGGCGTGCCCCTGGTTGCCCATTTGCGTGGCGACTGGATAGCGGCGCAGGGCCTCGACGAGCTGTCGCGCCTCCCAGGGCGTGTGCACCAAGGGCTTTTGGGTATAGCAGTGTTTGCCGTGCTGCATCGCGAGCATGGTCGCCGGAAAGTGATGGTGATCCGGAATGCCGATCATCACCGCGTCGAAGTTCTTGTGCTCCTTGTCGAACATCTCGCGGTAGTCCTGGTAGGGCCGCGCGTCGGAGAATAACTTGTAGGCCCCGTCCCATTCTTTCTGATCCACGTCGCAGAAGCAGGGACATTTCACACCGAGTTCCGACATGCCCTTCAGGTGCGACTCGCCGATGCCGCCCGTGCCGATGAAGGCCACGCGCAGGTCGGGATAGTTCGGCTGCGATGCGGGAGTTTCGCCCGGCTGCGCGGCAGTTGTGGCCGTCTGGCCCAGCGCGGAAGCTGCAATCGCGGCCGCCCCGCTGCCAGCAACGGTTTTGATGAACGTACGACGCGTGCTCGATTCGAATGGATTCATGACTTCACCTCATAGTCCCCCGCATCGGCGAGGAAACCAATCTCCTCCTCAAAGGCCTCGAAGTCCGTCAGATCGGGATTACTTCTGTACTCTGGCTCCGCCAGAATCGCCGCCTTCCTCAGGTAGGCATCACGCTCCTGCTTGGGTAGTTTGCGAACCTCACTCGCGGACAGGGTCTTCTTCACAGGCGGCGCCTTGGCGGGAACGCGACGGCCAGCTCGCTGTTGGCGTGTTGTTTGGCGATGTGCCATGCTCAGCCTCCTCGTTGAGAAAGTCTACTCCCCGGGGAGTCCGATGTTAAGCGCCATTCGCGGTCGCGCATGGCAATTCCTCAGCACAGGCGCATTCTGAATCCTGACCCCTCCCGGCGAGTTGACTCCCCGGCGGGGCACCTCTAGCATCAGCCGCGGCCTAGAAACTAGAAACTGGAAACTAGAGGCTAGTAAGGCCTGCGGGCGTCGAGCACCGGCGAAACACGGTCCCGTCTTGTATCTTATCTAGTTCTCTAGTCTCTAGTTTCTAGACGACGCCCGGGTGGCGGAATTGGCAGACGCGCATGCTTGAGGGGCATGTACCCGTAAGGGTGTGCTGGTTCGACTCCAGTCCCGGGCAGTCCCTGCCGGGGGATTTCCGATTGGTCAGGAACATAGGCCCTATTGGCCCGATAGGACCTATGCTTCGGGCTCCACGACATCCAATCGCGATTGTGCTCTGCATGGCCCTGCTGACGGGCTGCGCGGGATTGGCGGGCAGGAACACCGCGGTCCGTCCGTTGGCTGAGAGGCTCAAGGCCCAGTATCCCGACCTCGCCGAAGGGCGTTTCGCCATAATTGCCGATTTCGAGCAGCCCGAGCAGATGGCGATCGTGCACGCCAGTGGCTCTGCGGATTCCTCCGCCGCGCTGGACCTGACCGGCGGAATCCCGGCGACCGGCGGGCGCTGCCTGCGCGTGCGGCTGGCCGCGCCGCAGGACGCGCTGGTTTTCAGCAACCCCAGCGAGGCCGGCTCGGAGGAATGGGTGCTGAAACGCGACTGGCGCGAGTACGACCTGTTGCTGGCGAATGTTTACTCGCCGCAGAGCAACGTGGAGTTGGAGCTGACGCTGGCGGCCGGCATCCCGGCGCGCCGGGACTCGCGCCAAGCGGGCGAAGCACCCGGACGTGCGCCGGTCGTCAGCGCGGTCTCGCCGATGCTGCTGGCCGCAGGATGGAACCTGCTGCGCCTCGATCTGACCGAGGCCGGCGAGAAGCTGGCGATGGATGACGTGCGCGCGCTGCGCCTCACGCTGCCGAAGATCGCCGCGCCGCTCGATCTGCGCATCGATGATGTGATCCTGGTCTCGAATCGCAAGGACCTGTTCGGGAATTCGAGCGCGACCGGCGGTGAACTCTATATCCAGCAGCGCGGGCGCCGCTGGAACATCGGCGCCGGCGGGCGGTTCGAGCTGGGGTTCTCACAAGGGCAGATCGTCGCCTGGTACGACCTGGCCGGCGATCCGAACCGGCTGCGGAATCTGGTCGGCGGTGGCGCGCTGGGGCCGATGCCCATTGTGTTGCCCGATTCACCGGATGGCGATTTCCGCGGCGTCCAGCAGTTCGTCGATCTGGGCCAGACGGTGGTGGCGCGGCAGCGCGTGCTGGAGATGTCGCCGGTGCGCGTCATGCTCGAAAGCGACTGGCGTTTCGTGCCGGTCGGCAGCGTGCCGACGCCGGAGGCGCCTTATCATCGTTGGACCTACTGCATCTATCCCAGTGGCCACATGTATGTTGGGCTCGAATGCACCACAAAAACCGCCCAGTGGAGCGCGGGCGAGATGGGCGTCGCCTTGACGACCCTGGACGTGCCCGAAACGGAGGTCTACGTGCACTCGACCGCGCAGCTCGACGATCCGGACGATCTGCGGCAGACGAGTTTCGCGGCGATCTCGCCGGGCGGAGCGGAGCGGCCGGGCCTGTTGTTCGTGCCCTCGGACGGGCGGGTCGCGCCGCAGGTAACTGCCATCCACAACGCGGCCGAGCGGCAGCTTTACGTCATCGCCTCCGGTGGGCAGGTGCAGGCGCCCGTGCAGGAATGGGATTTTCTGGTGAGCGTCTGGCCGCCCGGCAACACCGGCCCGCAGCAGCGCGTGCAGCGCGCCCTGGCTTACGCCGGCGCACCGCCGATCGAGATGGCGATCGGCACGCTGGTGACGGACCATCCGGGCGATCCCGATCATGATGGATTCGATGAACGCACCGGCTGCTTCGTGATCGCTCCGGACGAGAACCGCGCACGGGTGTACGTACACGCCCGCACCCGTCCGCTCGACGCGCCCGTGTTTTGCGTCACGGGCATCCAGGGTCGCCAGCCGGCCGTCTATGTAGATCAGGCCATCCTCGATTCCCGCCGGATGACCTTCGATTCAGACGGCAATCTGGTTTTTCAGGTTCCCGGCACGCTGGCTCAGCGGCATCTGGTCGAGGTGTATCTCCGCCCGCCGGCCGCGAATGCGGCGGGAAAGCCACCCGCTTCAGAGCCGCAACCGTAAGGGAGCGCCTCGGTTCGTTTCCGATCACATGGTCGGAGGACATCGCGCGCGGTACTACGACGAGGATTGAATTAGGTCGGACAACTGGACCGCGCGAGAAACCGAGGTAAGATGGCGGTGAGCGGGCGCCGGTCCAACGGAACTCCGGACGCCGATGGTGGAGCAGCTTGGTGATCCGAACACGACAAACATCGCGGGCGCGCAGTGGCAAGCGCGCGCGGCGGCCGTACCGTGCCAAAGGGGCGGTCACGGTTGAGTGGACGACGCACGTGTTTCGCGAAGGTAACCAGTACGTCGCCCACGCCATGCCGATCGACGTGATGAGTAGCGCCGCCAGCTCGGATGCGGCCCGGACGGCGCTGGAAGAAGCCGTGCGTCTGTTCCTGCTGACCGCGGCCGATGCAGGCACCCTCACTGATGTCTTGGAGGAATGCGGCTATACTCGGCGCGACGACGCTTGGAAGAGCCCAGAATTCGTCGCCGTCGAGCGGCACACTCTGGCACTGACGGTCTAACGCTTGCCGCGGATCATACCCATTCCGTGGCGCCGGCTGGAGAAGGTCTTCCTGGCTGCCGGCTTCAAGTTCGCGCGCCAGGAAGGCAGCCACCGCTCGTATACGAAACCGGGGGTCCTGCGCCCGATCGTGATTCCGGCATACGACGAGGTGCCGGTATCCATCATCCGCGTCAATCTGAAGACGGCCGGCATTACGCGCGAAGAGTACTTCCGGCTCTTGGAGGGCGGGTAACGCTCCGCACACGGCCGAAGAAAGAATCGCCGGGTTCCTGAAGGCACCGTTCGGCATCGTCGGGTTGGGAACAGCCGTCGGGATCGCCGCCGAGGCTCTGATGGAGACCGACAGAATGGATTGGCCGACGCTCATCACGCGCATGTCCGTCGCGCCGGCACGGATTATCGGGTTCCCGACTCCGACGACTGCGGTCGCCCAACTAGCCACGCTCACGCTCATAAATCCCGGGCCGCAGTGGACCGTTGATCCCGCAAGATTTCAATCGAAAAGCCGCAATACACCGTTCAGGGCCGAGCGACTGCGCAGCCGGGCTCCCGCTATAATGTGCGGCCGGATGCCTTCGCTCTTGGCAGGGCGCGAGTCGTCCGTGCCCGAATTGGGCTGATGCAGGCTTGAACAGCCTGGAGCGGCTTCGAGGCCGAGGAGCACGTTCAGCAGCGGGAGCGCGTTGAGTGTTTACGCGAATCGAAGAGCGGCAGCGCGAGCGAGCCTACGCCATTCTTGCATTGCCCGGACTCTGCAAAGAGCGCGAGGACACTGAGCGAAAGCTGGGGCAGCTAGGCTCTGCGGTGGTTCTCGATGGACGGATACCATCGGTTGCTCTTGAAGTCCGCCGAGCTTACGAGTCTTACTACGCGTTGTGCAATCGCGTGGCCGAGTGCCTTGAGAGTATCCTTTGGTCGCCCGAGCACTCGCCCAAAAACGTTCCGATGCGAGATGTGTATTGGCAGTATCTAGGTTCTCTTTTGGGGGCGACGCCTACGGAAGATGACGTTCGGCGACACATGGCTCCGCTCACAGCCGGACAGCTCCCTCATTACGAATCGCTAGCCGAGTCCGCGTCTCGTCGACTGGCGGATCTTCACGCCGCATTCGACGAATGGCCGACCACGTCGACGCCACCCGACTGGCGCTGGCGGCAGGACCAAGTGGCCGCTCGCGCCGGCCATAAGTGCGAACAATGTCGTAAACGACACATCACGACCGGCGTGCAGTTCCACGTCCACCATGTCAAGGCTCGCAGTGAAGGCGGAACACACGAGCTTAGGAACCTCAGGTGGCTGTGTGAGATTTGCCATGGCAAGCAGCCGGGGCGGGGCCCAAGCAAATCGCGAGTCAGGCGACGAAGCACGCGCGGCAGTTCTTAGATATCGCGGTGGTCCCGCGCATGCGAAAGCTCGAACCGTGCTTGCGTGCGGTTCGCTCTTCGGGCGAGCTGCCCGAAACCTATTATGCGCTCGTTCTCGTCCGACACCGAATCGTCGTTCCTGTCGAGGATGCGCCTGTGGACGAACATCCGAAGTGGAGGCTCGCGCCAGACTGGGAAGATAGGCTCGCGGCGCTCAAGCCAAAACTTGTGCGGAAAAGTTGGCGTGAGCTGATTGAGTAGCATGACCGCCGCCAGCGCGCGCCGCGGGCGGATCAGAGTTCTGATAGCCCAAGGTGCAGCGACGGACAACTCGGGCCTCCGGTGTCGACGTACCAGAGCCTCACGTCGTTTGCAATGCGCGCGATCTTTGACTCGTGGTCTGGAACCGAGCGGTGGACATTCAACAGATGATCGTCCAAGAAGATTGGGTTCGGCAGGCAGCGTTCGACACACCATGTATCCCCGTGCCGACGAAGCGCCATAAGCCCAACGAGCCGGTGAGGGAAAATCGCACGGCGCAGCAGAAACTCATTCTTTGGGTATCTGGCCGCGCACCTGAACGTGAAGGCCCACGACTCAGTGCCAACGCCAACCCGGAACTCTTGGAGGTTGCGAACGTCAATGTACAAATACGCGTCGTCTCTTCGAACGAATGTATCGATCACAAGCCCGAATTGAGCTGGTTCGCGCGTTGCGAACTGCACAGGCAGGCGATATCGCGCATCGTTCTTGCCGTGGTCCACCGAGATGAGGCAGCTAAAGCGTTTCACGTTGTACTGCGCGATCAGGTTCTCCCAGTCGCTGTGGTGATGGTGCTGGTAGGCGACGCAGTGCTCGATTAGACGAGCGCGCTGAGGCGCTGGCCAGGCTTCGATGTCGCGCAAGGTGCTCTCGGCGGTAACATCCCGTCGGTCGCGCTCAATGCGAGAAATCCCCTTCTCCCTGATCAACGGTGGGAGAACCTCTCTCAGAAACACTGAGTCGTGCTCTGGTAGGCAGCCAGCCAGCATGCTCGATGTGCAGGGAAGGTCCTGCTCGCTGGCGACCCGCGCCCGCGCGTACGCGACGTCCGCCTTTTGCCCCACGACAAACGCGTCGCAGACAAACAACGCATCGGGGTTCATCGTCCAGCAGAAACGCCGCGCGTCCCGGCGTTGTCGCGGAATGAGTCGCTCGATAGCGATCTCGTCCGACTCTCCACGCGCGAGCAGAATTATGTTCGGGTCGCGCTCCGCCTCTCGCATCTTCTCGGCGATTTGCGGGACGTCGAGGTACCGCGATTCCCAGCCCTGAATCTCGTGCAGGCGTGCCATGATGGCTCTTGAGGGTTCACAACTAACGGATTTGACCCAGGCACGTGCCGGCATCCGGCAGCGGCTCCTGCCAGAGCCAGCCGACGTTCAGCCAGAAGCCGGGGATGGCCTCAGTCTCGTAGCGCTCGTGCGACAGCTCCGCGACGCGCGTCCCGGCGGGACGGTCGACCAAGAACCGTTTCACGCGCGCGTCGATCATCCAATACTCCGGCACGCCGCCCGCCGCGTAGGCTTCACGCTTCTCGCCGAGGTCGTAGTCGCGCGTCGCCGGAGAGAGGATCTCGATCACCAGATCCGCGGGACCAGTCAACGCGACCTCGCCTAGCCGGTGGAGATGCCCCGTCTTGACGAACAGCAGGTCCGGTTCGAAATGCCGCTCATCGTCCAGGACCATGGGCGTGCGCGAGCCCAGGACGATGCCGGAACCGGTCCGAATCGCAAAGCCGTCGAGCAGAGCGAGCAAGAAGCCAAACTGTCGCTCGTGCCGCACGTTGGCGGGGGAATGCATGATGAGAACTCCATCCAGCAGTTCGAGACGGGTGTCTTCGTCGGCCGCACGGTTGTAGTCCTCAAGTGTCGCGCCGTAGCGCTTGAACAGGAACTCACCGGACAGCATTTCGGAAGGTATCAGACTGCGGGACATTTCCGGATCCTCTGCGCGCTCCTGTCGAATTGTATCCGACCGCGGGAAACGAAACTACTGTACGGAGTGGCGGGTAGGCATCGGTGCTGAGTCGGATGGTCATCGGGAGCTTCAGGAGGCTCCCTTATCCCGGCGCGCCGGGACGGTTCTGAACCGCGACCGCGAGGGAGCGCACCACGACGCTCGCTGACGCCCGCGGTTCTGACCACGCGGCGGCCGGGACGCCCGCCCCCAGACGGCTATTCGCGATTGGGGTTGGTCGATATACCATGGAGATCGCCATGGTTGGGACCGAAAAAGAAACCGCTGCGCCGCTTGATGAACTGAGCGCGGGCGAACTGCTCGCGGCCGTCGTTGAGAGCTTGCCGGTCGGCGTGGTGGTGTTTGATCGGACGCTCAAGGTGATCAATCGCAACCGCGCGGCGCAGTACTTGCTGGCGGATGCGGCCGATGTGGCGCAGATGCTCAGCGCCGATCTGGTGCCGGGCGAGTATGCGGATTGGGCCGGGGAATTGCGGCGCGTCCTCGACACCGGCAACGAGCTGCGGCGCGACGGCGTTCTGTATCAGCGCGCCCACACGGCCGAACAGATGCTGCAGATTGTGGCGACGCCGGTGCGGCAGGGACCATCCGCACGGATCGTCGGCGGCGCGCTGGTGGTCGAAGATGTAACCTCGCGGGCCAGTCTCGAACGGCGGCTGGCGGTTTCGGAACGGCTGGCGGCGACCGGGAAGCTCGCGGCCCGCGTCGCGCATGAGTTGAACAACCCACTGGACGGTATCCAACGCTACATCAATCTGGCGATCCGTACTTGCACGGCGACGCGCGATGAGGCGGATCACCCTCACCCCGCCCCTCTCCCCGCCACGGCGGGTCACGGACCTGCAAGGGAGAGGGAGTCGAGTTCAGAGCCGCGACGCGTGAGCGAGCGTGAACGAGCGGTGCAATACCTGGAACAGGCCAAGACGGGCTTGGCCCGCATGGCCGGCATCATCAGCGAACTGCTGGAGTACTCGCGCAGCCATGTCAGCCAGTTCGACGACGACAACATCAATGGCCTGATCGAGGAGGCCGTCCGCACGATGAGCGACAAGGCCGACCGGGCGGGCGTGGTCATCGCACTGGATTTGCGCAGCGATTCCATGCCGCGCGTGCGCGGCAGCAAGCTGTTCCAGGTGTTCTGCAATCTGATGAAGAACGCGATCGATGCCATGCCGGACGGCGGGCGGCTGACCGTCACGTCGGGTGTCGTGAATCGCGAAGTGGTCATCCGCTTCGAAGATACGGGGGTGGGGCTGCCCGCGGATGCCGAGAAAGTCTTCGAACCCTTCTACACGACCAAGCCACCGGGCGCCGGCACAGGATTGGGTCTGGCGATCTGCCGCGAGTACGTGGAGCGTCTGCACGGTCGCATCACGGCCGAAAATGCCGCCAACAGCGGGGGGGCATGTTTCACGATTCGGATTCCGCTGGAAAGCTGCGTGCGGGCATCTGCCGCGCAAATCTCGAAACTCGCCGCGAACGAACGCGAATGAGCGCGGATCGAAAGGCAAATCGACTGAGACGAACGGTCGCCAAGCCTGAGCGACCGATTCCGATCGTTTTTCTACAGGGAGCGAATATCTACTTTCGGCCGCTGGAGCTGGCGGACTTCGAAACCTGCCAGAGATGGATCAACGATCTCGGCACGCGGCAGTTTCTGCTCAATGTGCGGCCGATGAATGCCGAGGCCGAACGCGATTTCATTCAGAATCTGACGAAGCGCGACGATGGGCTGGCGGTGGGCATCGTCTGTCGGCGCGACCAGCGGCTTATCGGCAGCGCCGGGCTGCACGGCATCAGTTGGACCGATCGGCGCGCTGCCTTCGGCATCTTGATCGGCGAGCCGGCCTATCGCGGACGCGGCTACGGCACAGAGGCCACCAAGCTGATGCTCAAGCACGCCTTCGAGACGCTCAACCTGAACCGGGTCGAGCTGGATGTCTACGAGTTCAATGTCGCGGGAATTCGCGCGTACGAGAAGGCCGGATTCACGCGCGAGGGCGTGCTGCGCGCGCACCATTACGGCCACGGGCGCTACCACGACGTGTATCGGTACGGTATTCTGGCGCGCGAATACTTTGAGCGGGTCGCATCAGGCGACGGCGCCATCAGGCGCGCCAATCAGAACCCTGCCCGGAAGTCGGAGATCCGCCGTGGCGGGGGCAGGGGCCGGAACGCGGGCACTGATGGTCGCAGTATGTTCAAATCCTCAACCAAGCGGAGGAGGTAACAGCATGCCCGGGATCTTTCTACTCCATTGGAACGAGGCTGAAGCCCAAGAGCGCGCCCAGCGTATACGAAATATGGGCTACGACGTCCGCACCGAATCTTCCGACGGTGCGCGCGGCGGCAACGCCATTCTGGCGAACCCTCCGGCTGCGGTGGTGGTCGATCTCTCCCGTCTGCCATCGCACGGGCGGGAAACGGCTCATTATCTGCACTACTGCAAGGCCGGTCGCAGCATCCCGATCGTCTTTCTGCCCGGCGACCCGCTGAAAATGGAAAAGGTGCGCCAGGCCGTGCCGGATGGAATCTGGTCGAGCTGGGATAGGCTGGCGGATGACCTGAACCGGATCACGGCCGATTCAGCGGTGACACAGTCTGGCAATCAAGACGGCCGACGCAGCTCGATCCGCAACCGGCGTGCGAAACAGCAGGTCATCGCCTCTGATTCAAACTCGGCTTTTCAAGTGCCAAAATGTATCTCTCAAGGCCGGCAGCGAGATAAAGGTGTTTCGAAAAGCGGATCATCGCGAATCCCGTAACGGTTCCCCATTCGCCAATCTGCCGGACTTTGCCGACGTGATCCCAAAAGCGGTGCCCGAACTTCTTGATGACCGCGGATCCAACGTATTTGACACTGCCTTGCGCGTCGGTGAAGTAGTATACGCCGCCCTCATCGCTCCAAGGAATTGGATCCGCTGAGCACATAAGACCCGCGCACGAATAGGTCTCGGAGACATCGTGAGCGATTTCTTTCCAGGTGGCGGGACTCAGCAGTGATGCGAACTCTTGGAGCCGTTCGTCGACTGACGTTCGATCAGGCTGGCCGCGCTGACTGAGTTCCATAAGCTCTCCAAAAAATGGGCGAAGGGCGCCCATTCAGCGTCGTGCTGGCTGGCTCGCCTCGTAGCAGGCGATTTCCTCTCTGAGTTGATCGATGAGCCGCTTGAGAGACTGTAGGGTGAGTTCATGTACGTGAGCGTTTGGCGGCCTTTCCTTCCGGCGCGCCTCATAGCGCTCTTCCAGTTCACGCAGCTTCTCGCGCGTATTGGCAAGTTCAAAGTTGTTTTTCAGGCTCACAGGCTCACCTCGATCATGCCCTTTGGCTGGCGGGCGCGATTAAATGCGAAGAACCGATCAACGAAGTATTCGAAGTCTGCCGCGTCAGCCAACGCAATATCCAGGAACGGTAACCCCTTTCGCAACTCGGTTTCGGCGGCCCAATCATTCGGAAAATCCGGACCGATCAATAGCACGCAGTCCACATCGTTCGGTTCCATTATATCCGTCACGAAGTTGCCGTTCAAAATGATCCGTCTCGCGCCGGCGCGCCGCGCGAGGTCGACCAGCCACGCAATCGATTCCGTCTGCACGCGTCGAACCTCCGATTGCTGTCCGAAGCGTTCCGCAATTTCGCTAAGAGGGTGTGTGAGATGCTGGTGCGAGAATTCCTTCTCGCACCTGGATTCGCGGGAATCCCTTCCCGCGGAATCGGCGATCGCCATGCTGCAGCCCTTGTCACACACCCTCTAAGCGACGCATGGTGAATGCCGGCCGGCAGAAACCCGGATTCATCGAACGGTGGTATCACTCAGTTCTCCTGCGGCCGGAGCATATCACCCCGGCGCTCAGGAAGCCAAGACGCGCCGCAGCTCTTTCAGCGATTGGATCGTGTGGTCGGCCTGCGCGCGGCCGACGTCGTAGATGCGGCGTTCGCGGCAGATCCAGACGGTGGTGATGCCGAGCCGGCCGGCGCCGCCCACATCGCTGTGTAGCGAATCGCCGATGTGAATCGTGCGGCGCGGGTCGGCGCCCATGCGGTCGAGCGCGTCGCGGAAGATGCGCTCGTGCGGCTTGTAGCAGCGGGCGTCCTCGGAGGTGATCACCGCGTCGAAGCGCAGGCCGTGCAACGCGACGGCCGATAGAAGGTCTTCGGTGTCAGCGTTGGAGACGCAGCAGACGGGGACATCGAGTTCCGCCAGCAAATCGAGCGAGTCATCGTGCAGATCGGGGCTGGCCCAATAGCGCTTCAGGCGCTCACAATAAGGCGTCGGATCGACCGCGCCCACCAGGGGTGCAAGCGTCTGGCGCAGGCTGACCATTTCGCAGTCGTACAGGTTTAGAAAGCGATCTTGATTGGATCGATCGGCCAGCGCGAAAAACCGGTCGCCCCACAGGCGGGCCATGTCGGCCGCGGTCATTGCCAAGCCGTAATCGGCCACGATGACTGCGCACGTGTCCTCGACCGCTTGTCGGTCGCCCGCCGCGAGCGTGCCATAGAAATCGATGAAAACCGCGTCGAAGCGGGCGCACATGGTGCCAGAACCTATCGGCAATACATCCGAACCGCCAGCGCTGGATTCGAGCGTGGTGCCCGGACCCTCGCCGCAGCGTTCGCTTCGCGCGCATTAAACGTGGACGGGCATGCTTGCGGCCGGCTCCGGACGTTCGGCCGCCGGCATGAACAGGCGCACGGTGGTTCCTTGTCCAAGCGCGCTGCTGAGTTCGATGCGCCCGCCGTGGGCCTCGGCGATCGCCCGGCAGATCGACAGGCCCAATCCAGCGCCCCCAGCGCGCCGCGCCTGCGCCGAGTCGCCGATGCGCTGGGGCGTACGGGCCCGATCCACGCGATAGAAACGATCGAACACGTGCAGCGCGTCTTCGGAAGCGATGCCGATGCCGGTGTCGCTCACGGTGATGCCGACCAGCCCATCGGCGTAGCTCAAGGCGACGGAAACGGCCGCGCCCGGCTCGCTATATTTGATGGCGTTGTCGAGCAAATTCCCGATCAATCGCCGGAGATGCGCGCCGTCGGCATCGACCCAGATCTCGCGGGGCTCGTCGAATGATATCTTGATGTCGCGCTCGGACGCCAGCGGCGCGTACAGGTCGACCACGTCGGCGACGGCCTGATCCAGGCGCAGCCGTTCGCGCCGCAGGATGTTGTCGCCGGCATCGGCGCGCGCCAGCAGCAGCAGGTCCTCGGCGATGCGGCTGAGGCGATCGTAATGTTCAATGCTCTCCTCGATGACGCGGCGCAATTCGTCGGCCGAACGATGGCGCGTCAATGCCACCTCGGCACTGCCGCGCAGCGCCGCCAGCGGCGAGCGCAGCTCGTGCGAGGCATCGGCCGTGAAGCGCTGCAACTGGTTTACGTGCCGCTCGATGCGGTCGAGCATGCTGTTGAGGGTTTCGGCCAGGCGATCGAGTTCGTCGCCCACGTTGGAGCGCGGCAGCCTTTCCTGAACCCTGAACCCTGAACCCTGAACCCTCAATCCGATCTGCTGGGCGGTGGCGGTCATCAGGCCGATCGGCCGCAGGCTGCGATTCGCCAGAATGCGCGCCCCGACCAGGGCGAACAGTCCGATGAAGATCAGCGCTGCGACGCCCATGCGCCGAAAGAGCGCCAGCGAAGTCGTCATGCGGTCGAGCAGATAGGCGGATTGCGCGATGACGAACGTACCATCCGGACGCTGCACGGGCAGATTGCAGGTGCGCTCGGGATAGGGCTCGCCCGGCCGCGGTACGGTGCGGTAGTGCGGCCGCACGGCCTGCTCCGTGATGTGGGCCGGCACGTTGACATGACTTCCAACGGCGGTGCTGGCATCGCTGCTGAGCAGCACGCGGCCGTCGGGGGCCAGCAGGCGGAAGTTCAAATCGCGGTTCGAGCGGCTGCCCAGTTCGAGGCGAATCGCCTGCTGGGCCGCGCGCAAGTCATAGCCGTGTTCTTCCAGCGTAGCGGTGAGTTCGTGCGCCTCGCCTTCGAGGAAGCCGTCGATCTGGCCTCGCAGGCAATAGAACAGCCCAGCGTACAGAATCGCGAAGAGCAGGACGCACACCAGCAGCGTGACGCCCGTGCCCCAAAGCGTCAGCCGGAATCCGATGGTGTTAAAGGGGCGCCGCAAGCTCGGCCTCCGACGCCGCTGCCTGGCGATCCGCCGCCGCGGGAGGCCCCAGCACATAGCCGACGCCGCGGATCGTCTGGATCAGTTGTGGCTCCGCCCCGCTGGGTTCCCCGTGACGGTGGGATTTGGGCTCCCCGCTGTCAAGGGCGAGCTTCTTGCGCAGGCGGTTGATGTGCACGTCGACCACGTTGGTGAGCGGGTCCAGCTTCATGTCCCACACATGCTCGAGCAGCATGGCGCGCGTCAGGATATGCCCGTGATTGCGGGCCAAGTATTCGAGCAGGGCGTATTCGCGCGGTGAGAGATCGATCCGGCGCTGGCCGCGGCGCACGGTGCGGGTCAGCACATCGATGGACAGGTCGCCCACCACGATAGGCTGATTCGCGGGATGATGCCCGCGCCGCAAGAGCGCTCCGATGCGCGCCAGCAGTTCCGAAAAACTGAACGGCTTGGATAGATAATCGTCAGCGCCGAGGTTAAGGCCCTGCACGCGGTCGTTTACCGCGTCGCGGGCCGTCAGGCAGATGATGGGCGTCTCAACGTTGTGGGCGCGCAGGTCGCCCAGGATTTCGAAGCCGCTTTTGCCGGGCAGCATCAGATCGAGAACGATGGCGTCGTAGGTCGAGTTGCGCGCCAGGCGATAGCCTTCGTCACCGCGACCCGCCAGATCGACGCTGTACCCCGCCTCGCGCAGGCCCTTTTGAATAAAGGCCGCCACACCGGGCTCGTCTTCAATCACCAGAATCCGCATGTGCCCATCATTCTCGCCGCTCCGCCGCGAAGCCACAACGGGTGGCATGGCTTCACGGCTTTAGCCGGGTAGCCATGCGGCGCGGCATGTCCGCCGCAGGCCGATCCGCCGTGGCGGACTTACCCGCTGCGCGTGAAAGCATGCCACCCATGGCACCCGGGGATTACAGCTTTTTCATGTTGATCCAGACTTCTCTGAGCGGGAAATGGGTATCATAGGTCGCACGGGTGTTGACTCGTCCGGTGGATTCGGGCGGCCGGTGAGCGGCGCCGCGCGGCGCCGCGCAGACTCGTCCGAGAGAATCGCTGCATGGAAAGGATTGTCATGCAAGCCAAGATGTGGTTGACAAGGATGGTCGCTTCCGGACTGATGTTGGCGTCAAGCAACGCCGTGTGGGCGGCCTCGTCGGGGACGCATCGGCAGCCCCGGCGGAGCACGCATACGAGTTCGTCGTCGGCAGGGCAGCGGGCCACGCGCCACAAGACCGCGCGGACCGCGCATTCGCAGCGCACGGCGCGGAAGGCCGGTTCGCGCAGCCGCGTGCAGCACGCTGCGGCACGCTCCGCAAGGCCCGCGGCTCCCAGCGCCAAGCGGCGCTAGTGGACGCGGAACCGCGTTTCAGTGGGGGCGGAGTGCAGGGCTAACCGGTCGCCACGGCGACTCGCCGGTGGCGAGCTGAAGCCGTGACGCTATGCCGCTCCCCGAATTCAGACTGACTGCAGGGGGAAGCTTAGGTGCGGCTTTGGCGGGGGAGGGCGACTCTTTCCCCGCCCGAGCCGCCCAAAGGACACTGCGCGCATTCGGGGGAAAGGCGCGACGCGACGATACCTCACGCGCCATGGCATCCGCAGCCTTCCGATCCCGCCGCGGCGCAAGGCTGTTCGGCCCGGTGAATTCAGGAAGGCACGTCATGATTACCGGCCAAACACGACGACGCCTCCTGGAATGCAGTTCAGGACTCGTGCTTCTGGTTTTGGCTGGTTGTCAGTCGGCGACGAGTTCCACCGCGGACGCCGGTATGCTCACGGGATTCATATGGGACTTCGCGCGGCATGCCGCCGCGGCGCTGCTGTTGTAGGGCGTGGGGGACCAACGATGATGCGATCCATCGTCAAGTGGGCGGGCGCGCTGCTGTGCGTCGGGCTCGGCGGCTGGCTGGCGCTTGGATTTGTCGAGCGGCACGCCAAGGCTGACGAGGAGGAGCGCGCAGGGGCCGCCAAGGAGAAGAAGGAGGCGGCCAAGGCGCCTGTGACCCTGTCGCGCGATGACGAGGGGCAGGTGGTGCTCACGCTCAGCGATGAGGCGCGCGAGCACATCGATCTGGAAACCGTGGCGTTGGCCGCCGTCGAATTGCGCCCGGAAATCCGCGGCTACGGACGGCTCGAAGAGGATCCGGCCCGCGGCTTCGCCGTGCGCGCGCCGGTAGCCGGAATCGTGCGCGGGGCACCCGATGCGCATTGGCCGAATCTTGGCGAGCGCATAAAGGATGGATACGTGATTGGGGTGGTCGAGCCGCGACTCAGTGCAGCCGAACGCGTCGATCTGGCAGCCCGGCTGGCCAGCGCGCGGGCGGAGGCGGATGAGGCGGCCGCATCGCTGGCAGCTTCGCGCGCTTCGTATGAGAACAAAAAGAAACTCAACGCCGGCGCGCAGATCGTCTCTGATCGCACGCTCGAAGAGACCGAAGCCAAAGTCAAATCCGACGAGGCGCGCATGACGGCCGCCCAGGAGACCGTGCAATTGATCGAAGCCGCGGTCACCGGCGCCACTGGCGACGCCGGACGATTGCCGATCAAGGTCGAGTCGGGCGGCGAAGTGGTCGAGTTATTGGCGCGGCCGGGCGAGGCGGTCGAGAGCGGACAGCCGCTCCTGCGGGTCCAGCGTTTCGACCGGCTGGTCGCGCGTGTCGAGCTGCCCGTCGGCTCGGCCGTCGACGGCGACGTGACTGGAGCACGCGTGCTCCTGGCGGGCCACGAGCACGATTCGCTGCGCAGCCAGCAGGTCTCCCCGAGTTCGATGGGCACCGGGGCGCACGGACCGATGTATGTCATCAGCCTGGAGCCGGACAGATTTTCGCTTCGACCGGGAATGCCGCTGTCCGCTTATCTGGAAACTTCCGGTGAAGCCCGGCAGGGCGTCACGATTCCGCGCTCCGCCGTCGTCCGCTTCGCGGCCAAGGCCTGGGCGTATGTTCAGACCGGCGAGGATCAGTTCACGCGGCGGGAGCTGGAGCTGGAAACCCCGGTGGCGGACGGCTGGTTCACCAACAAGGGCTTCACCGGTGAAGAGCGGATCGTGGTGCGTGGCGCGCAGGCGCTGCTGTCAGCAGAACTCGTGACGCAGACGGGCGCCGAGCAGCCGGAGGAAGAATAGGCGCCATGGCCATGCCGCGCGAGAAAAGATATCGGTGGCGGCGCCGCGTCATCGGAATCGTGGTCGCGCCGGCCGTTGTACTGGCGTGCCTGAGTCGTCCAGCGATCCTGGAAGACACCTGGGCCGACGTCGGCGTCGACCTCGTCGCCTGGCTGGCACTTGCCACGGGCGCTGCACTGCGCCTCTGGTCCACGATGTACATCGGTGGGCGCAAGAGCGAGACCGTCATTGCGGAGGGACCCTATTCGCTCTGCCGTAACCCACTGTATGTGGGTACCTTTCTGCTGGGCTTGTCTCTGGGATTGTTTCTCAAGAGCTTAACCGTGGTCGCCGCGGTTTCCGTGGGAATGCTCGTCTATGCCAGCGCGACGATCCCGGCCGAGGAACGGTTTCTGAACGAGCGCTTCGGTGACGCCTACCGCGCGTATTGCGCGAAGGCGCCGAGGTTCATGCCTGGCCTGGGGCGATTCCACGCCAGCGAGACCGTCGAGGTCAACCTCCGTGCCCTGCGCAAGGAACTCAAGGCGGCTGTGGGCTGGATCGCGATTCCGTTTCTGACGGAAGTAGTCGTGCATGGCCGCCAACAGGCGTGGTGGCCAACCCTGCTGCGTCTACCCTGAGAATCCGCCAACCCGGAGCGCCGCTCTTGCTGAAGAGCATCGTTGACTTCTCGATTCGATTCCGGGGCATCGTGATCGCGATGGGCTGCGCCATTTCAGCCTATGGCCTGTATGTGACGGCGCACGCCAAACTCGACGTGTTCCCGGAGTTCACGCCGCCGCAGGTCGATATCCAGACCGAGGCGCCGGGGCTCTCGCCCGAGCAGGTCGAGGCGCTCGTGACGCGCCCCGTCGAAAGCGCCGTCAACGGCGTGGGCAGTCTGGAATCGGTGCGGTCGCAGTCGATCCAGGGATTGTCGATCATCACCGTCACCTTCCGCGAGGGAACCAACGCCTTCATGGCGCGGCAGATGCTTGGCGAGCGCCTGGCCGAGATGGCGGGCGAACTGCCGACCGGGGTGTCCGCACCGAGAATGACGCCGCTGACCTCGGCCACCATGGACCTGCTGAAGGTCGGGCTGACTTCCGAGCGGCTCACGCCGATGGAGCTGCGAACGTTCGTCGACTGGACGATTCGCCCATTGCTGCTGGCGGCGGAGGGCGTGGCCAGCGCGCACGTGTACGGCGGCGAGGTGCGCCAGTTGCAAGTCCAAGTGCGCCCCGACCGCCTGGCCGCCTTCGAGCTGTCGATCCAGGACGTGCTGGAGGGGGCCCGCAACTGCACGGCGGTGCGCGGCGCGGGCTTTGTAGAGACCGCCGCGCAGCGGATCGTGCTGCAGACGCTCGGGCAGCCGGTCACGGCCGCGCAGCTCGGCGAAGTGGTGCTGAAGCGCCAGGATGGCGTGAGCGTGCGGCTGAAGGACGTAGCC
>DASXUA010000220.1:0-3822 GCA_036505095.1 Phycisphaerae bacterium | reverse complement strand
CTTCGAAGCGGCGGTTGATCCAGCCGGCAAAGCCGCGTTCCGAATCGCCCGTGCGCAGAAGCTTCGAGCCCATCATGGGCGACAGTGTCAGGGCGACTACGCCGGATACAATCACGGCGCCCGCCAGCGTGAATGCGAATTCCCGGAACAACGCGCCCGTCAGCCCGCCCTGGATGCCGACCGGCGCATACACGGCGGCCAGCGTTATCGTCATCGCGATGATCGGGCCCACAAGCTCGCGCGCAGCGTCGATGGCCGCGCGAAGCGCAGACTTGCCGCTGTGAAGGTGCCGCTCGATGTTTTCCACCATCACGATGGCGTCGTCGACCACGAGGCCGACCGACAGGACGATGGCGAGCAGCGTCAGCAGGTTGATCGTAAAGCCGGCCGCGAGCATCAGGAAGACAGCGCCGATCAGCGAAATTGGAATCGCGACGATCGGGATGATCACCGCGCGGACCGAGCCGAGGAACAGGAAGATGACCAGGATCACAATAAGGAGTGTCTCGGTGAGGGTCCTGAGAACTTCATTGATGGCGTCCTGGATGTATTCCGTCGAGTCGTACGGAATGCCCACCTTCATCCCTGCCGGCACCTGCGCCTCGATTCCCGGCATCGCCTCGCGCACCTTGCGGACCACGTCGAGCGAGTTGGCGGTGGGCAAGACCCAGATACCCATGAACACCGCGGTCTCACCATTGAAGCGGACATCCTGCTCGTAATTCTCGGCGCCAAGCACGACATCCGCGACCTCACCCAGCCGGACCACGACACCATGGTCCTCCTTGACGACAAGTTGGCGAAACTCTTCCGGCGTGCGCAGGTCCGTGTTCGCGACCAGGTTCACCGACACCATCGAACCTTTCGTCCGTCCGAGCGCCGACAGGTAGTTGTTGCGCGCCAGCGCTTCCCTCAATGCTGTTGGCGAGATGCCATGCGCCGCCATCCGGCCGGGCTTGAGCCAGATTCGCATGGCGAACGTGCGATTGCCGAGAATGTCGGCCCGTTGGACGCCGCTGATCGCACTCAGCTTCGGCTGGACGACCCGCGTCAGATAATCCGTGATCTGGTTCTGGTCGAGATCGGCGGATGAGAAACTCAGGTACACCGCGGCGAACTGAGTATCCGCCGTCTCCAGTTCGATGATTGGCGCTTCGGCCTCCGGCGGAAGATCGTTGCGAACCTGGGCGACCTTCGCCTGGATCTGTGTCAGCGCGGCATTCGTATCATAATTGAGATGCAGGTGCACGGTGATCGTGCTGATTCCCTGCGCGCTCGACGATTCCATGTAGTCGATGCCGTCCGCGCTGGCGATCACGCGCTCGAGCGGCGTCGTGATGAAACCGCGGACGAGATCCGCATTCGCGCCGACGTAGATTGTCGATACCCGGACGACCGCAATGTCGCTGCGGGGATACTGGCGGACGCTGAGCGAACGAATCGATTGCAGACCCGCGATCAAAATGACAAGGCTCACGACGCTCGCGAGAACCGGCCGCTTGATGAAGAGATCGGTGACGCGCATCAGTTGTCCTCCGGATTCGGCGCCGGCTTGTTGTCGGGTTGCACCTTGTTGTTGACGAGAACAGCCGCGCCGTTACGCAGCTTGAAGACGCCGGAAGTGACGATCTCGTCATGCGGCTTAATACCCGTGAGGACTGCGATCTGGTCGCCGCGTCCGGCTCCCAGCTTGACGAACTGCTGGCGCACACCGCGGTAGGTCTGGCCCTTCGGATCCTTGAGGTCGGCGAGAACGAATACCGAATCCCCGTACGGCGCGTAGCTGATGGCCGAGGCCGGCAGCGCCACGATCGGGCGGCTCGCGCCCAGAATAACTTCGGCTTGAACGAACATGCCGGGCCGCAGCATGCCGCGGGGGTTGGCGAGTGTTGCCTGAATCTGAATGTTTCGTGTGGCTTCGTCGACAACGGAGTTGATGGCCGTGATGCGGCCGACGAACCCGGCACCGGCAGAGTCTTCGGTCGTGATACGCACCGTGCGGCCGACCGGCACCTGCCCCACGTCCTGCTGCGGCACGCCGAAATTCACATAGATCGGATCCAGCGACTGCAGCGGAACGACGGCATTGCCGCTCGACAGGTATTGCCCGAGATTGACCTGGCGAATGCCGAGGATTCCCGAGAATGGAGCCCGGATCGTCTTCCGCGCGATCATGGCGCGAATCTCCCCGACCCTGGCCTCCGTCTGCTTCTGTTCAGCCGCGGCTTTGTCGTAATCTGCGCGGGAAATCGCGCCTTCATTCACCAGCGCCCGCAGGCGTTCAAAATTGAGGCGCGCAAGATCGCGATCGGCTTCAACCGCAGCCAGCTGGGCCTGCTCCTGTTTCGTGTCGAGCTGCACTAATAGGTCACCTGTATGAACGGCCCCGCCGGAATCGAAGCCAATACTCTCGACAATCCCGGAGAGGTCCGCACTGACGGTGACACCCTGAACCGCGGTCATCGTGCCGATCGCCTTCAGCGTCGCCGGCCACTTCTCCTGCTTCGCGACGATGGTGGTGACGGCTTCAGGTGGCGGCTGGAATGCAGCCGCGTCTCCCATGGCGTCCTGAATCTGTCGAGCCTTTACGAAACCCAGAGTCGCGATGACCAAAGCCGCCGCGATCAGCATCAGAATCATCCGTTTCAACATGACCATCTGAAAAGCAAGCGGTAGGCCAATGGGAAACAGTTGAATCCTTTGGTTTAGTCGTCCTGGCGGCGAACGAATTTGCGAAACCCCTCGCGAGATCGCGAAAAATTCGCGACCTGACCATTTGGGTGATGCGCACGTGCAGCAGCTTCAAGCACTCTAGCCACAGGAGAAAATAAATGGCAGCTACGTGGCAGGAGTTTTCAAAAGAAATATCGCAAGCGGTTGCTGAGGCCGGGAAGTCGATTGTTGCGGTGGACGGGCGGTCCGGGCACACATCCAGCGGTATCGTCTGGCGCGCCGACTCTATCTTGACGGCGGCGCACACGATCCGGCACGAAGGAAACATCGGTGTGAGCATTGGAGGGGGCAAGTCGGTTCAGGCCCGGCTGGCAGGCAGAGACCGCGGCACCGATATTGCTCTCCTCAAACTCGATCAGGAAATTGAAGCGCTGCCCGCGCAGCTTGGAAGTGCCGCTTCACTCACGGTTGGCGAGCTCACCGTTGCTGTTGCGAGAACGAGGCGGGGCAATATTGTGGCAAGTGCCGGAATCATCAGCGGACTCATGGGCGAATGGCAGGTTGGTCGAACCCGTATCGATCAATTCATCCGCCCGGACCTGAACCTGTATCCCGGCTTCTCCGGTGGAGCGCTGCTGGGCTCCGGCGGCACGGTGCTGGGATTGAATACGAGTGGCCTGCTTCGGGGCAGATCCATCACGATTCCCTCATCGACGCTCACGCGTATTGCTGAAGAGATTGCGACGAAGGGACATGTGGCGCAACCCTACATCGGCGTGGCAATGCAGCCGGTCCAGATTCCCGAATCGCTTCAGAAAAAATCCGGAGTGAATGCCGCGGCAGGCTTGTTGGTGATGCACGTCGAATCGGGAGGACCCGCAGATTCGGGCGGCGTGCTGCTCGGCGACATCCTTATAGATATGGACGGGCGTTCCTTTGACGACCTGGAGGATCTTCACGAGGTGCTCGGTCGGAAGGGCTCAGGCCAGGAGGTCCAGACAACATTGATTCGTGGCGGACAAAGGCTTCAAATAACCATCAAAATCGGCACGCGTCCTTTACGCTAGTTCTTTCTATGGATGAGCGGAGCGAATGCAAGCGCGACAGCGCGCAGCCATCAATTGATGTCTGGATCATGGCGCCGACTCC
>DASXUA010000219.1:0-1808 GCA_036505095.1 Phycisphaerae bacterium | reverse complement strand
AGTCCTCGGCGGCGAGGCGGCGCTCGCGCATCAACCTCCGCGAGAAGTCGTCGCGGCGCATGCGGCGCGGCCGTCGTTCGGGAAACTTTCCGGCAAATTGCATGGCAGAATTGACGTGCACTGGGCACCGGCTGGAATCGCGCCAGCCGGATTCCGGCAGGCCGCATCGTAGCGCGCGCACTCGCCGACCAGCAAGCCGCGCGCTTCCGTGGCGAGAAGCCCCTCGCAGTTCACGGGGATCGCGCGCGGGCGACGCCGAAGCGAGGAGGAAGGGCCCCGCGCGAGTCTCCGTGCGCGGTCCGCTTACCCATGATCGCCACTCGACAAATCGGAGGGAAGACAGTCGCGGAACTCTCGCGCTTAACACCGGTCAATAAACGCAGACGGTTGCAACGTCTCCCGCTTTCCTCCCTGAGCGGGTGCCCTACGGTTGTGGGTATTCACCGATCGCAGGGCGTTTTCGGCCCCGTGTCACTCCCCTTGATGCCGGGGCCTTTCTTTTTCTGCGCCTGGCGCCCAACCCGCGACCCAGGCATTGATTGCCGCTTCCGCGTCCGCGACTCCGAGGCGTTCCGTCGCCGAGAATAACTGTGCGCCGATCTTGGCGGTGCCGTAGTCCGTTGCAAAGGCGCGGCATGCGTCCTGCAGTACGCGGCGGCGCTCGCCCAGCGGGAGTTTGTCGGCCTTGGTCAGCAGAACGCGTACCGGTCGACCCGTTGGCAGGAACCAATCGAGCAGCTGCCGATCCAGCGCCGTCAGCGGATGCCGGGCGTCCATGACCAGCACGAGCCCTACCAAGGGTTCTCGTTCCATCAGATAGCGGGTCAGGAATACCTGCCAGCGACGCTGTACCGCCGCCGGCACCTTGGCGTAGCCATATCCCGGCAAATCGGCCAGCAGCACGCCGGACGGTGCGCGAAAGAAGTTAATGTGCTGAGTGCGTCCTGGCGTTCGGCTGACGTAGGCCAGGCGCGAACGCTGCGCGAGCGCATTGATCACCGATGACTTGCCGGCGTTGGACCGCCCGGCGAATGCGACCTCCAGTGCGCCCCCGGCCGGGAGTTGACGCCACTCCGCGGCAGTCGTCAAAAACGTTGCCTGGTGGAACGGATGCCTCAAAGCAGCGCCACTGCTTTCAACTGCGTGACTGCATCGTGCGCTTCGCCGGACCAGTCCTTTTGGGTAGAATACGCGGCTCGCGGAATCCGCCCGCCTGCAATCACGCGCGCGGCGGCCGGCTCGATCGAGCGAAGGTCAGCGAACGTGAGGGGAGCTCGCGAATGAGATATGGGTTGGTGCTGATCGCCGCGTGGATCGCCATCGTGCCCGCCATCCCGGCGCAAGCCCAGGAGAGTGGCGGCAAGGCCGACCTCGCGAAGGCGCAGCAGATCGTCAACACCGTCTGTGCCGCCTGCCACGGCGCCGACGGGAACAGCCCGACCCCCGTCAATCCATCGCTCGCGGGACAACTTGGCGAGTATATCACCCTGCAGTTGCTGCATTTTAAGAGCGGGATCCGCAACAATGCCGTGATGGCAGGAATGGTGGCGAATCTGACGCCCGAGGACATGAAATCACTCGGCGTATTCTTCGCTCGCCAGAAACCCAAAGGTCTTGCGGCGAAGGATCCGACGCTGATATCGGCTGGACAGAAGCTCTATCGAGGCGGAAGCGCGGCGAGCGCGCTCCCCGCGTGCGCTGCGTGCCACTCACCCAACGGCGCCGGCCTTCCCGCGCGCTACCCGCGTTTATCGGGGCAGCACGCCGATTACACTTTTGCGCAGCTGCAGGCGTTCAAGGCCGGCACG
>DASXUA010000218.1:0-4943 GCA_036505095.1 Phycisphaerae bacterium | reverse complement strand
GCCACCGCGCCCGCCATGAGCACCAGCAACGTGCTGGCCACGCCACCCACCAGCGCGCGGTTGCGCTTGGCGAATTTCCGCAGTTGATAAAGCGTGCTGGCGGGTCGGGCAGCAATCGGCTGATCCGCCAGGTAGCGGCGGATGTCGGCCCCAAGTTCTGACGCGGAGGCGTAACGCCGCTGCGGCTCCTTCTCCAGCGCCTTGGCCACGATGGTTTCGATATCACCGCGGAACATGGCATTGATCGAGCTGAGTCGCGAGGGTTCCTCTTCGCGAATCATGCGGGCCGCTTCGGGAATCGAGCGGTGGCGCACGTCGAGCGGCAACCGCCCGCTGAGCAACTCGTACAGGATCACCCCGAGCGCATAGATGTCGGCGCGCGCGTCCACCTGCTGTGGATCGCCGACGATCTGTTCGGGACTCATGTAGGGAATCGTGCCGATGAGCTGGCCGACATCGGTCTGCACCGTCGTGACTTGCACATCGGAATCAGTAAGCCGCGCCACGCCGAAATCGAGGATCTTGGGAATTGCGGATTCGATGATGCACTCAGAACCCCGCCCGCGAGGGCGGGGTGTCGCCCGCGCGGCGACGTCACTTCCGATTGGCGTGGGGCTGCTCAGAATCCCGCCTGCGAAGGCGGGGCGACTTGTGCACGCCTTCAGCGCGCGCGTGTCACCCCCCACTGGCGTGAGGGGTTCTGAATCGTCGACAACCAGGATATTGGCAGGCTTGAGGTCACGGTGAATGACGCTATGTTGGTGCGCGTGCTGCACGGCGTCACAGACCTTCGCGATCAGCTCCAAGCGCTGCCGCGTCCCGAGTTCGTGTTGCGTCGCGTAATCGATCAGCGGCTGACCCCGAACGAACTCCATCGCGAAGAAGGGAACCCGCGCGTCAGCGGAAGTGTCTGAACCCTGCACCCTGAACCCTGAACCCTCGATTTCGGCCATCCCGGCCTCGTAGATCTGCGCGATGCCCGGATGCTGCAACTGACCGAGGATGTCCGCCTCCTGCTGAAAACGCCGCAGAATGCGGTGCGACATGAGACCGGGCCGAATGATCTTGAGGGCGACCGTCCGGCGCGGATGCTCCTGCTCAGCCTCATAGACGACGCCCATCCCGCCTTCGCCGATCACGCGCAGCAGCCGAAAGCCGCGAATCGAGAGCGCGGGTAAAACGCATGCGTTCTGGACGTCCTGGGACGACTGCTCGGCCACCTCGCGCAAGCGCGTTCCGCTGAAAGCGGGCGCGCTCAGGAAATCCGGGCGCTGGGTGTCAATCTGCAGCAGCGACTCGACTTGCGCCTGCAACTCGGCGTCATCGCCGCAAGCAGCGCGCAGTCGCGCGCGGCGCTCGTGGGGCGGCCGTTCACATAAGTCCGCGAAGAGCTGTTTGGCACGTTGGAAGCGCTCAGGCGTCACGCGCTGAGCTCCTTGAAAAGCCAGGAACGGGCCATGCGCCAGTCCAGTTCAACTGTCCGATCGGAGACGGCCAAGACCTGCGCGGTTTCGGGAACCGTCAGCCCACCAAAAAAACGCAGCTCGACGACGCGACAGAGCCGCTCGTCCATTTTTTCGAGTCGCTGCAAGGCATCGTCCAGCGCAACCAGATCGACCTCCTGCTCCGGCGCGGGAGTATCGACTGCGGTGAGGCTGACCTTGTGCCATTCGCCGCCGCCGCGTTTGGCCGCCCGACGGTCGCGGGCATGGTTCACGAGGATGCGCCGCATCGCGTTGGCGGCCACCGCCAGAAAGTGTGCACGCCCCTGCCAGTTCGAGCGCGTTTCACCCACCAGCCGCAGATAGGCCTCATGCACCAAAGCCGTCGGTTGCAGGGTGTGGCCGGCGCGTTCACCCGCGAGCAGACTCGCCGCCACCGCGCGCAGCTCGTCATAGACCAGCGGCAGCAACTCGTCGGCGGCCGAGCCGCGGCCTCTTTCGAGCTCTCCCAAAATCCGCGTCACTTCCGCGTTGGCCATTCCGCCCCTTCTGCTCAACGATGCCCAGGCGACAGGTCGCGTTGACTACGAGCGCTCGTTCACGCTTGCGGTTCAGAACCATTGTAACTGCCCCAGGCTACTGACGTTAGGAGCCACACCCGTCCCATAACGCCATTCGCCCACCGCGGACATGTGAACCGCTCGCGAGCCGAGCCTTTTCACGATTCGGAAGGTGCGTTGCGCCGTGCAACCGGTTTCCGTGCGATTGCCTCGGGAGCGGCCTGATTTGAGAACGGCACGCGATGAATCGCGAACGTCGGACCGCCACACAGCCTCCGAGGAGACCAAACGATGAACCGCTTTCTGCGAACGATTGTGAGCGTCAGCGCGTTGACGGCGACCGGCGCTGCCTGGGCTCAAACGCCTCTGGGGACAACGTTTACCTATCAGGGACGACTTACCTCCGACGGCGTTCCCGCTACCGGAAATTATGATTTCATTTTCAATCTCTTCGGCGCGGCTAGCGGCGGGAACGTCATTCAGAACATCGGCACGTTCAGCAGTCCGGTTGTGCTTCCGGTGAGCGACGGTCTGTTCACCGTGCAACTGAACTTCACCGCCAGCAATGCTTTCAACGGCGACGAGCGCTGGCTGGAGATCCGCGTGCGGCCCAGCGGATCCGGAACTTATCAACTCCTTAGTCCACGCCAGCCGCTGACCGCCACGCCGTACGCCGCCTACGCCTTGGAGGCGCCCCCCGGACACTCGCTCGACGCCGCCGATGGCAGTCCGGCCAATGCCGTCTACGTCAATAATGCCGGCAACGTCGGCATCGGAACCACCGCTCCCCAGCAGCAACTCAGCATCTCGAGCGGCATGAACATCGACCAGGCCAATGCCAACGATGGCGACCTGACGAACGCGCTGCACTTCGGCTACAGCAGCGGCGAGGGGCTGGCCTCCAAGCGGACCAGCGGCGGCAACCAGTATGGCTTGGACTTCTACACGGCGTCCGTCCCACGCCTGACCATCACCGTTGCCGGGCAGGTCGGTATCGGCACGACCACGCCGCAAACAACGCTCAGCGTCTCGGGCGGCATGAATATCGACCAGGACAACCTCAATAATGGCGATCTCTTTAACGGCCTGTGGTTTGGGTCCACCAGCGGCGCGGGAATAGCTTCGAAACGCCTGTCGGGCGGCAATCAGAACGGCCTCGACTTCTATACCAATTCCGCCAATCGCCTGAGCGTCACTTACGACGGCAAGGTCGGGATCGGTACGAGCGCGCCGGCCAAAGCGTTTCACTTCGTCGCGTCTGCGGCCGGAAGCGCCTCAGAAATCGCGCGTATCGAAAACACGAACGCGACTAACGGTGACGGCCTGGAAATCAAACTGGCCGGCACGGGCAACCTGGACTCAAGCTGGAATTGGCTCACCTGTCGGAAAAGCGATAACAGCAGTGCTGGTGCGCTGCAGGGTAACGGGAGCGGCGGCGTGGAACTCGCCGGACCGGGAAACGACTACGCCGAATGGCTGCCGAAGTTACACCCGAACGAGGAGCTGGAACCGGGCGACGTCGTGGGGGTCGCTGACGGGCGAGTGTCGAAGCGCTGCGCCGGCGCGGCGCACGTGATGGTCGTCAGCACGGGCCCGATCGTACTGGGCAACTACATCGACGACGAGCACGCACATGAAGGCGCCAAGGTGGCCTTCGTCGGTCAGGCACCGGTAAAGGTGCGCGGTCGAGTCGCCACGGGGCAGTTCCTCGTGCCATCCGGCGACAACGACGGGATCGCCGTGGCCGTCAACGCCGACCAGATCAGCTTCGATCAACTGGACAGCGTCATCGGCCGGGCATGGGAGTCCGCCGGTGACTTGGAGGTCAAGAGGATCAACTGCCTGGTGGGCCTGCCTTCAAGCTCCGGATCATCTGCGCGGCTGGTCTCCGCCCTGCGCTCTCAAGCGGCACAAATCGACCGCCTGAGCGAAGCGAACCGCGCCACCCAGACTGAACTCGCTCATCTCAACGTGCGGTTCGAGGAACTCAGCGCACGCCTGGCGCAGGTGCTTGTCGACCGCCAGCAGGCTTTCGCGACAGCGAACGCCCCGGAGGCGCAAGATCCAGAGGCACCACAGGCAGGCCCCAATTGAAGGCGGCTTAATCAAGATTGCGCCACCGGTGTAGTTTTCGTGCGTTTGTGATTGAGGCGGATCGGCTTGCGAATGGGTCGCGATGAATCGCGATCCAGCCATCCGCCGGAAATATCCCTGAAAAGGAGGCAAAGTCATGAGACCAGTTTCGAGAACGATGGCGTGTGCCGTGGTGCTGATCGCAGCCGGCGCTGTGTGGGCCCAAACGCCATTGGGCACGACCATTACGTATCAGGGACGACTTACGGCCGGCGGGATTCCGGCGGCCGGAAACTACGATTTCGTCTTCGGGCTCTTCGGCGCGGCGACCGGCGGAAGCCCCATCGCGACCGTGGGCACTGTCGGCAGCCCCGTTGTGCTGCCGGTGACCGATGGTTTGTTCACCGCGCAACTGAACTTCACCGCCAGCAACGCGTTCAATGGCGATGAACGTTGGCTGGATATCCAGGTGCGGCCCAGCGGATCCGGCAGCTATCAGGTTCTCACCCCGCGGCAGCCGCTGACGGCCACGCCATATGCACTCAAGACGCGGGGCGTGACCGGATATTCACTCAGCGCTGTCGATGGCAGTCCCACGGATGTCGTCTACGTCGACAACAGCGGCAATGTCGGCGTTGGAACCACGACTCCGCAGCAGAAGCTCAGCATTCTCAACGGCATGAACATCGATCAGGCCAACGGCAATGCCGGAAACCTGACGAACGCGCTGCGTTTCGGCTCCACCAGCGGCGAAGCGATCGCCTCGAAGCGGACAACCGGCGGCAACCAGTTCGGCCTGGACTTCTACACCGCTTCGGCCAATCGCATGAGCATCAGCGTTTCCGGCAATGTGGGGATCGGCAATCCA
>DASXUA010000217.1:0-6051 GCA_036505095.1 Phycisphaerae bacterium | reverse complement strand
TGAAGTCCAATCCCAGCTTCACGGCCACGAGCGCGCCGAGCGAGCCGCCGCTGGCGATGCCCAATGTATAGGGCTCCGTCAGCGGGTTGCGGAAGAGCGTCTGGAAAACCGCGCCGCACAGCGACAACGTCGCTCCGGCCGTTAAAGCCAGAAGCGTGGCGGGTAGTCGCAGCTCGAAAGCGATGGTGTAGGCGATCGGGTCCGAATGCGGATGTAGAACCGATTTCCAGGCGGTCGTGATCCCCAGCGCTTCCGTCCCGATGCCGGGGCTGATGATGACGGCCGCGACCAACAGCACGAGGCAGACGCCGAGTCTTCGCAGATATCTCGACGGGGTGAGGGTTGTGCTCGGCGGAATCATGCGCCTGCCTATGGTGGCGGTGCCGTCCCGGCTGCACCGTGCAGGCGAGACGCCTGCACCACAAACGGGACCAGCCAGGGGTGACCCTCGGCGTCGGCCAGGCTGTGTAGCCTGACGCCGTAGACGTTTTCGAGAACCGACGGGCGAAGCACAGCTTGCGGCGGTCCAGACGCAATGGCGCGGCCTTCGTGCAGCAGCAGTACGTGGGTGGCATACCGTGCTGCGAGGTTCACATCATGGGTCACGACCATCCACGCCGAGAGCTTCCGCAGTCCGGCATCCGGTCCGCAACCACTCACCTGATCGCGGAGGATTTCGAACAAGTCGATCTGATGCTTCAGATCAAGTCCGGTGGTCGGCTCGTCGAGAATCAGCAGTTCGGGTTGCTGCGCCAGGGCCGCGGCGAGATGCACGCGCTGGGCCTCACCGCCCGAGAGCGTGGAGAGGCGCCGATCGCGATATCCATATACATCGGTGATCCGCATGGCCTCATCCGCTATTCGCCAATCTTCGGGCGACTCGAACAGGCCTATGCGCCGGTGGGGATAGCGGCCCATGAGAACCAACTCGTGGGCGGTCAACTGCACGTCGGTGAGCGCGCCGCAGGCGGATTGTGGAAGGAAGGCGATACGACGGGCGCGCTCCTGCGGCGTCAGGCTGCCCAAACGCCGCCCATGCAACTCGATCGATCCGGCAGCCGGGCGGCGTAATCCTGCCAGCAGGCGCACGAGTGTGCTCTTGCCCGCGCCGTTCGGACCGACGATCACCCAGCAATCGCCGCCGTGGATGGCGAGATCGATCGGACCCAGGAAGTCGGGGCACGCGGGATAGCCGTAGCGCACGCTCGAGGCGACCAACAGTGGGACCGACGGCGTCATCGGTCGTCCTCCGGACGCGGTTCAGAGCCCCGTCCGGCAGGACGGGGTATCGCACGCATCTCAAGGGTAGTCGGCGTGGCGATATCACCCCCCACTGGCGTGGAGTGCTCCGAAGGACGGGTTGAGTTGCGCACCCGATCAGGCGTTTCGACGTCACCCCCCACTGGCGTGGGGGGTTCTGACGGGTGCAGCAGCTTGGCCCAATGGGCGGCGGTCTGCGTCACGCGCGGCGAGGGGCGGGTCGTGTAGGACTCGCGCAGCACGTGAATGCGGTTGGAGCGCACGGCCGGCAAGGGGCCCAATTCTGCCCATTGGCGGCGCACTTTCTCGATCAACTCGTCGGTGATATCCGTTTCCGGCATCGCTTCCAGAATAACCTCGGGCTGGCGGACCAGGATGGCTTCCGTGCTGACGACGGGGTAGCGCACGTCCTGGTCGCCGAAAATGTTCTGGCCACCGGCGATCTCGATCAGTTCATCCAGGAAGCTGCCCTTCGCGGCCGTATAGATTCCCTCGAGGCGGTCGGGCGTCCGCGAAATCGTAATCAAGACGCGCGGGCGCGGACGGTGAGCCACGCGTTGGCGAACTGCGTCCAGTTCGCGGCGGATCGACGCAATTAGCCCATCGGCCGCCGCTGCGTGCCCGGTCAGGCGGCCCAGATCTGTGATGGTGCGCTCCATGTCCGCCAGCGATTCGGTGGGATCCTTGTAGATTTCGATTCCGTTGGCCCGGCAGAGCATCTCGACTGATTCGATCGTACCGCGCACGATTACCAGATCGGGACGCAGCGACAGCAGCCGCTCAAGGTTCGGATCGATGTAACCGCCGACGCGCGGCAGGTCGCGGACGGTGTCGGGATAGTTGCAGAACGTGCAAACGCCGGCCAGCCGGTCGCCGGCCCCGATGGCGTAAAGAATCTCCGTGGCGTCCGGGGAGATCGAGACGATCCGGGCCGCGCGGCTGGTTTGTGGCGCGGCCGTCCCGGCTGCACCGCGAAGACCGGCCGGCGCCGAGGGGGCATTCCGGCGGCAGCCGAACGCCGGCATTCCGAGAATTGCTGGCGCTATGATGGCCAGAACGGCGGCCGAAAAGGAAGCCAACCGCCGTCCCGGCACGCCGGGACGCCGTTCAGAACCGCGATCCGGGACAGGGTGATGTCCCGGACGACCGTAAGGGAGTGCTGGGGTCACGGTGGGGATTGGAATTGCGTGCCATCCGGCGGTCAAGGCGTCAGTCCCCCACCCGCGTCGTTCCGATAAATGTCAGGAAGCGTGAAATCCAAGTCGATCCGGGTTGCCCGGCCCGAATTATGGATCGTAATATTCGGTGAGATCAGGCGCTGCGCCGGGAGGGCTTCCCGGCGAGCCGGCTCGGCAGGAGCCTCGCCCTCCCGTAGCCGGGCAGGCGTGTCGCTCGGGGGTGGCACGATGGAACCGATTCGACCGCAACACACTTTACACCGGCTGTTCGCCGGATTGGTGGAGAACACCTTTTACTCAGAACTAGGTGTCTGCGACCCGGACGTGGTGGATTATCTGGCCGGGCTGCTGGTGGACTTCGTTCACGTGGACCGGCTCTATCGGCTGCGAGACTTGAAGGGGCGGCGCCTGGAGCAGGTCGCGGAAATGTTGGCCGCCCTGGCCGATGACCGCCTGCCGCATGCTGAGGACCACGACCGCGTCGTACACAAACACATCGGCGATTACGCGCTGTTCTGGACCGGGGTTTATCCGGAGAGCCTGCGGGCCATCCGGCGGCGGCACTTCAGCGATCACCTGATCGACTACGTCGCGCAGGGAAAGCGCTCGTACGCGATCGCTTCGGAACTGAGCGACGAAGACACGCGACCGCCATCCTCGCTGTTCCGTCGCTTGAGCGAGCAATTCGAATTCTGCGTGCACGGCCTGGGCATCGTCCGCCGCGGCTGGGAAAGCGGCGACCCGCTGTCCTGCAAGCGCACCACTGATCTTCTGTATTGAGCGCGCTGCTGCGCGAGACGGAGGCACGTGAAGCGCGGGCCTCCAACGCGTTTCAGCGATCTGCTACCCCCGTCAAAGACGCCAAGGCCTGCGGCGCGTATGCAAGATAGCGCTCCACTTCGACCCGAAGCGCGCGCAGCAACGAATCCGCAGATTGCAGGGTGCCCAGCATGGCCGTTTGCTCCAGAGCGGCGGCCGCGGCGCGCAGGCGATCGGCCTTCAAGTAGCCGGCCGCACCGTTCAGCGCGTGGGCCAGTTGCATGACGTGCTCGGCATCCCCCTTGGTAACGGCGTCCGCGAGCTTCGCCAACTCGTTTCCGATCGATGCTTGAAAGCCTCTCACGATCTTCGCCAGGAACTCACGGTCGTCGCCCCATATTTGCAGCAGCTCGTGCAGATCGAAGGGCGGGGCGCTCTCGATGGCGTCGGGAGCCTCGCCCTCCCGGACAGGAGCGCCGCCCTCCCGGGCGGGAGCGTCGCCCTGCGCCGCCGCAGCTCCTCGGGCCGCCTCCTTCCCGTGCGCCGTCGGCCGGTTTGCCAGGTGCGAATCGATGAGCTGCACCAGGCGCTGGGGATTCAGGGGCTTACTGATGTAATCGTCCATGCCGGCCGTCAGGCAGCGTTCACGATCCCCTTTCACGGCGTGCGCGGTGAGGGCGATGATCGGGATTCTGCCACGCGAGGCAACGATCTTGCCTTCCTGTTCAAGGCGCCGTATGGCGCGGGTCGCTTCGAACCCGTCCATCTCGGGCATCTGGCCGTCCATGAGAACCAGATCGTAATGCTTCGATCGGACGGCCTCGACCGCCTGCTTTCCATTCGTGGCAACCTCAAGCTGGTATCCGGCACGGGTGAGAATGGTCACGGCCACTTCGCGGCTGATCTCGTGATCCTCCACCAGCAGCACACGGGCATCCCTGCGTCGTGCCGCCGGTATTTTCTCAATGGTGTTGGCCACCTGATCCGCCGCTGCGGACCCATCTCGCGTGTGCGTCACGCTGCGGGCGCACGCGGTGGCCTCGATAATCACGTTCAGCAGCTCGCTCTGACGTACGGGCTTGGTGATCCAGCCGGAGAAGCCGAGCCCTTCCAGCCGCGCCGCATCGGCGGGCATCTGCAACGAGGTGAGCAGGACCAGGATCGTATTCTCGATGGTGCGGTCGGCCTTGATCGCGT
Source organism: Phycisphaerae bacterium (assembly GCA_036505095.1). Classification (GTDB taxonomy): domain Bacteria; phylum Planctomycetota; class Phycisphaerae; order UBA1845; family UBA1845; genus DASXUA01. Next base: position 1,657 of record DASXUA010000217.1, on the reverse strand, counting down.
GTGCCAATTGCTCGCCGTCCATTGCGGGCATCTGCATGTCGAGGATCGCCAAGCCGAACGGACGACGCACCGCGGCGGCCGCACGCAACGCCGGCAGCGCCTGAGCGCCACTCTCCACAGCGGCAAACTCCAGACTCCAGCTTGCCAGTTGCTGAGAAAGGATTTCGCGATTGGTCGCGTGGTCGTCCACCACCAGGATGCGAAGCTGGCGCACGTCCACCGGGATGAGGCTGGGCTGCTGGCGACCCACCTGCTTGGCCAGCGTGACCGTAAACCAAAAGGTGGAGCCGCGCCCCTCTTCGCTTTCGACCCCGATCGCACCGTCCATGGCTTCGACGAGTCGTTTGCAGATGGCCAGGCCCAGTCCGGTTCCGCCGTACTTGCGCGTGGTGGAGGCGTCCACCTGCGAGAAGGAAGCAAACAGCCGGTCGCGGCGCTCGGGTGGAATGCCGATGCCGGTGTCATTCACGGTGAAGCGGACCACGACCGACTCTTCGGTCTGGTGTTCGAGCGTAGTGCGGACCGCGACTTCCCCGCGCTCGGTGAACTTGATCGCGTTGGAAATCAGGTTAAGCAGAATCTGTTGCAGGCGGCCGGGGTCGCCGCGCACCAGCGGCGGGACTTCCGGGTGCACCGCTGCGGCCAATTCGAGTCCTTTCGCCTGCGCACGGGATGCCAGGGAAGCGGCCACGCTCTCCACCGAGTAGCGCAGATCAAAATCGGTGCATTCCAGTTCCAGCTTGCCCGCCTCGATCTTCGAAAAATCGAGAACGTCGTTGATCAGCGTCAGCAGGCTGTCAGCCGACGACTTGGCCAACCAGGCATAGCGCTGTTGTTGCGTGTCGAGTTTTGTGCCGAGCAGAAGTTCCGTCATACCGATCACGCCATTCAGTGGCGTGCGCAGCTCGTGGCTCATGTGGGCCACGAATTCGCTCTTGGCGCTGTTGGCCGCCTCGGCGGTGTGCTTGGCGCGCTGCAACTCCGCCTCAAAACGCCGCCGCTCGGAGACGTCCCGCGCCACGGCGCATAGGACCCGCCGCCCGCCATACGTAATGACGCTGGCGCTGACCTCCACGTCTACCAGCGTTCCATCCTTGCGCCGGTAGGAGTGCTCGCCGAGCGCTGGCCCCGCGCCGGTCGTGATCTGTTGAAACCAGCGTTCGGCGGCGTCGGGATCGGGTCCGACGAGTTGCTCGATCGTCAGCAATTGGACCTCGGGCGCGCTAAGCCCCAGCAGCTTCTGCAGGGCCGCATTGGATTCCAACAAGCGCCGGCTCGGACTGTCAATCAGGCAGATGGCGTCTGACGCCTGTTCGACGATCGCGCGGTAGCGCTCCTCGCTCTGCCGCAGCTTGACCGTCTGGTTGGCCAGTTCCTGATTGGTCCACATCAACTCGTTCTGGGCCTGGATCAGCTCGCGGTTGCGCTGTACGGCGTTGGCATAAGTAGACAAGAGCAGATTCAGAATCTGACGGCGCTCGGCGCTGACGACGCGGCGCTGCCCGTCGAAAACGATTTCGAGCGGCGCCCCGAAGGCATCCCCGTGCGCGGCGTGCGGTTCGAACAGGACGGCTTCCACGCGCGCCAGCAGGAAACCCTTGTCGAAAGGTTTGGTGAGATAATAGTCAGCGCGGGCCTCCAGCCCGCGTAGCACGTC
>DASXUA010000216.1:0-4505 GCA_036505095.1 Phycisphaerae bacterium | reverse complement strand
TGGGGGTTCTGAGCAGCCGCCCGCTGGATGGGTCAACCTTCACCGCCGATGAGCTCGCGCATCTTCTCGCGGAGTTTCTTCTCGATGCGCGACTTGGCCACATAAACCTTGTTGGCCGAGACACCCAGGGCTTCGGTGACGCGCTCGACGGGCCACTCCTTCAGGACGTAGCAATCGAACGCCTGATAGGTATCCGGCGCGACTTCCTTCTTGATCAGCTTGAGGCAGTACATCAGGTGGTGCCGGCGCCATTCCTGCTCCCAGACTTCGTCGATGCCCGGTTCGCGTGACTCAACGCGTTCCAACGCGGCGGCGTCGATGGCCGGCACGTGCCGTTTCTTGAGCAGGTCGATCACCTTGCGATTGGCCATCGTGCGCAGCCAACTCTTGAAGCCGCCCTTATCCTTGGAGTACTCGAAGGTGCGCATGTGCTGGGCGAGAGTGACCATGCACTGCTGCACGATCTCCTCGGCCGCCTCGGCCGATAGTCCGCGCGCCCGGGCATACGAAGCCAGCAGCGGTGCATACAGATGATAAAACTCGCGCCAGCTCGCCGAATCTTGCGGGTCTTTGAGGCGCTGCAGCAGGCTGGCACGAGTCGTGTACATGGCGGTCGGCCAATCCGAAATCTCAGATTGGAATTCTCAGATTTCGTGCGAGCGTCATGGTACCTGCCGCCTGCGGGCCAGCCAAGGCAAGGCAGGCATCACGCAATCGTTTGCAGACTGCTGTGCCGCACCGCGAGAACCGCACTAACGGATACACTCGCTACCCTTTCGTCCGTGGATGCGGCTAGGGCATCTTGGATGCTACCGGGATTGCCCGAACGCGCAGCCGTTCTCCCCCGAAGGGCGTATTGCGACACTTCGATTCGAAGCGCCGCGGATCGACAATCCAATGTGTGGACGCGTCGATCAGCGTGACGTCGAAAGGTTGTCCAATGGCAAGGGTCGGAACGGGCAACCCTAGCACGCGCGCCGGAGCGCTCGACATCCGATCGATCAGGGTCGGCCAGCCCAGCTTGCCGGTTTCGACCAGGGCCTTGGCCGCGATCCCGACCGCCGTCTCCAAACCGATGATTCCAAACGGCGCCTTCAGGAACCCGAGCGCTTTCTCCTCGTCGGTGTGCGGCGCATGGTCGGTCACGATGCAATCGATGGTGCCGTCGACAATGCCGGTTACGCAAGCGGCGACGTCCTCGGCCGAGCGTAGAGGCGGGTGCATCTTGAAATTCGGATCGGCTGTGGCGCAGGCTTCGTCCGTCAGGACCAGATGGTGCGGGCAGACCTCGGTCGTCACCGGCAGGCCGGCGAGCTTCGCTTGGCGGACGAGTTCGACGGAACGCGCGGTTGAGATGTGGGCGACGTGGTAACGGGGGCCGGGCACCCTCACCCCAGCCCGCTCCCTGAAAGGGAGAGGGAGATCGACGATCTGCCGCAGCAGATCGAGGTCGCGCTCGATCATCTCCTCCTCCGCACGCGGATCGATGCCCGGCAGGCCGAGGCGCTTGGCGGTTGGTCCCGTGTGCATGACGCCTCCGGCCGAGAGACGCTTGAATTCGCAGTGCTGGATCAACAGCGCGCCGCATCCCGCCGCTTGTTCGAACGCCGCGCGCATCACGTCCTCGCGCTCGACGCCATCGCCGTCGTCACTGAACGCCACGGCGCCGGCTGCCATGAGCACTTTCATGTCGACCACGCGCTCGCCGCGGCGTCCCTCCGTAATCGCCGCGATCGGATACACGCGGCACAGGTCCACCGCTCTCGCCCGGCGAAGGATGTATGCAACGATTTCCGGGGTGTCGATCGGCGGCTTGGTGTTCGGCATACAAGCGACGGCCGTGAACCCGCCCGCCACGGCCGCCCGGCAGCCCGTTTCGATGGTCTCCTTGTATTCGAAGCCCGGCTCGCGCAGGTGCACGTGCATGTCGATCAGTCCGGGGCAGACGATCAACCCGGTCGCGTCGATCTCCGCCCCGTTGCGCGTTTCGGCGTCAGCGGCACCGACGATCTTGCTATCGCGAATGCCAATATCGGCGATGACATCGATGCCGCGCGCCGGATCGATGAGGCGGCCGCCGTGAATGAGGGCGATTGATTCTTTGTGCGTCGTGGTCATGACACCCGCACCGTAACCGGCAGTGGGGCAGCCGGCAATGCGCATGCGCATGTCCCTGAGACGCCTGAAGCCTCTAGCGTTCTCAGCGTCTCAGCGTCGAAGCCCCTTGTTAGCACGGTCATTGCGGATACCCTACGCACCATGAATCCGCTGGTCGGCGTCATCATGGGTTCGCAATCGGACTGGGAGACAATGTCTCACACGGCCGAGACGCTCGACCAACTCGGCGTACCACACGAGGTGCGCGTGTGCTCGGCGCATCGCACGCCTGACGCGCTGGCTGAGTACATCTCGTCGGCCGAGGCGCGTGGCTTGGAGGTGATCGTCGCCGGCGCGGGCGGCGCAGCGCACCTAGCGGGCGTTGCGGCGGCCAAGACGACGCTGCCGGTGCTCGGTGTGCCGATTCACACAAAAACGCTCGGCGGCTTGGATTCGCTGCTTTCGATGGTGCAGATGCCGGCCGGCATGCCGGTCGGCACGCTGGCGATCGGTAAGCCCGGAGCGATCAACGCGGCGTTGTTCGCCGTAGCTATTCTGGCCAACAAATACCCACAGTATCGCGACACCCTGCAGCGTTATCGTGCCGAGCAGGCCCGGGCCATTCTCGAACATCCCGATCCGCGCGAGCCAGCTTGACGCGTTCGCCCGCCAAGCACGGGCAAGCGATAAGGCTGTTTGCCCATGCCACCCGCATTGTTTTCGTCTCCGTTTCACGTCGGTCATGCCCATTAGTACAATCTGTCTAATGGCGAGTGCGAGACAGTTTCTGGTCACGGGCGCCCTGCCGTATTCGAACGGCCGACTGCACGTCGGTCACATTGCCGGCGCGTATCTGCCCGCCGACATCTATGTGCGCTATTTGCGCGCCACCGGCGCCGACGTGCGCTTCATCTGCGGCAGCGATGACAACGGCGTGGCCGCACTCAAGAGCGCGCGCGATGAAGGTATCCCCGTTGAGGAGCTGACCGCCAAGTATCATGCGTCGCAGAAGCGCAGCTTCGACGGCCTGGGTATCGTCTTCGATATTTATGGCGGCACCCACCAGCCGGATTTCGTCAGGCTGCACGAGAAAACATCGCAGGAATTCTTCCTGAAGATTCACGCCAAAGGCCTGTTCACCAAGAAGCGCACTCAGCAGCTCTACGACCTCGACGCCCGGCAGTTCCTGCCCGACCGCTTCGTGAAGGGGACGTGCCCGTTTTGCGGCTTCGCCGAGGCTTACGGCGATCAATGCGAAAACTGCGGCCGCAGCATGGATCCGCTTAATCTTATCGATCCCGTGAGCACCATGAGCGGCACGCGTCCCGAGCGGCGCGACACGGTGCACTGGTACTTGCGCCTCGACGCGCTGCAGGCGCGCCTGGCCGAGTGGCTGCGCGGCAAACAGAATCCGACAGACGACGCGCCGCCCTGGCGCCCGGCCGTCCTGAACCAGTCCCTCGGTACGATCGAAAAGGAAGGCCTGCCCGAACGGTCCATGACGCGCGACATGTCCTGGGGCGTGCCGGTGCCGCTGGATGATCCCGATGCGCGCGGCAAGGTATTGTACGTCTGGTTCGACGCACCGATCGGTTACGTGTCATTCACCTCGGCGTTGTGCGGGCGGCTGGGCGAGGGCGTGCAAGGCTACGAGCACTGGTGGAAGGATCCGGATTGTAAAATCGTCCACTTCATCGGCGAAGACAACATCGTCTTCCACGCCATCACCTGGCCGGCAATGCTGCTGGCCACGCATGACAGCGAGGCGCTGCAGGGGAAGAAGGGCGAATTTCAGTTGCCCCACAACGTCGTCGCCAATTCCTTTCTGAACATCAAATTCCCGGGAAAGGAAGAGGAGAAAATCTCTAAGTCACGCGGCACGGCCATCTGGATCGAGGAGTACCTGCAGCACTTCGACCCCGATCCCCTGCGCTATTACCTGACCGCGATCGCGCCGGAGCAGGCGCGCACCGCATTTGATTTCGACGATTTCGTCAACCGCAACAACACGGAGCTGCTCAACGCCCTAGGAAATTTCGTGAACCGCACGGTGACCTTCGCCGCCCGCTATTTTGAATCCAAGGTCCCGCCGCCCGGCACGCGCAGCCCCGAAACGCTCGCACAGCTCGAGCGCTGCAAAGCCGCCGCCGCGAAAACGGCCGAGCTGCTCGAGGCCTGCCGCTTCAAAGCCGCATTAGGCGAGGTCATGGATTTGGCCCGCGCTGGCAACGTCTATTTCGACGCGCTGGCGCCGTGGAAGCAGCGCCGCGACGACCTCAACGCCTGCGGCAGCACCATCAACGCGTGCCTGAACACCGTCCGGACACTTGCCACGCTGATGCACCCGTTCCTGCCATTCAGTGCTGCCAAATGCCGCCAGATACTCAAGCTCGACGACCGCGCCGTTG
>DASXUA010000215.1:0-3155 GCA_036505095.1 Phycisphaerae bacterium | reverse complement strand
TTTGAGTTGGCTGCCATTGTCGACGCTTACACAGATGCGACCGAGAAGCTGAAGCGCTCGCACGAGAAGTTGACGGCCGAGGTCCAGCGCCTCAGCCAGCAACTCGATGAGAAAAACCGCGAGTTGGCGCGCAGCGAGCGGCTGGCGGCGCTGGGCCAAATGGCCGCCGGCGTGGCGCATGAAATTCGCAACCCGCTCGCGGGCTTGCAGCTTTTTGCCTCGCTGCTGGAGCGTGATCTTTCTGAGCCGGCGCGCGGCGCGCCATCCACGCGCGGCATGACGAGCCTGGACCTGGTACGCAAGATTTCCGCGGCGATCCGCAACCTCGACGCGATCGTCGGCGATATTCTGGCGTTCGCCGGCGAGGCCCCGCTCAAACTGGTGCCGGTGGAGATCTCCGGCCTGGTACAGGAAGTCCTGGCGCTGGTCGCACCCGAGCTGGAGCGCGGCGGTGTGAGTCTGCACCATCCAGCGCGTGTCGCCTTGGCCGGAGCGTCGCCCTCCCGTGTTCTGGCCGATCCGGGTCAGCTTCAGCGCGCGTTCCTGAACCTGATCCGCAATGCGATTGAGGCGGCGAGTCCCGGCGGGCAGGTGTGGATTCAGACCGAAGCACAAGCGGGCGATCCGCCGCGGCTGCGCATTAGTGTCGCGGATGACGGGCCGGGCGTCCCGCCGGAACTCGCGCAGCGCATCTTCAACCCGTTCTTCACGACCCGGCCGCAAGGTACCGGCTTGGGGCTTTCGATTGTCCATCGCATCGTCGAGGCGCACGGCGGAACCGTCAGCGTCGCGTCGCGCGCCGGCGGCGGCGCCGTGTTCACCATGACCATACCGGCCGCTGACGTCACCGCTTCCGGCGCTCCGGGACGCGTGGCTTCTGAGGAGCAGCTATGGCGAAGATCTGCGTGATTGATGACAAAGACCTGGTGCGCGACTCGCTCAGCCTGACGCTGGAGCGCGAGGACCACGTGGTGACGGCTCTGGCCGACCCGGTCGCAGCGCTGGAGCAGATCCGCGGCGGCGCGTTCGACCTGATCATTACGGATTTGAAGATGCCGCGCCTCGACGGGCTGGCGCTGCTGCGCGACGCGCGCGCCGGGGGCTGCGAAGCGCCGGTGATCGTGATGACCGCCTTCGGCACGATCTCAACCGCCGTCGAGGCCATGAAGCTGGGGGCCTTTGATTTCATTCAGAAGCCGTTCGAGGCCGACGCCCTGGTGCTCCAGGTGGAGCGCGCCTTGCAGCACGATCAACTCCGGCGTGAAAACGAAGCTCTGCGCACCTCATTGGCCGACCTGCGCGATGATCGGCCGATGATCGGCGACGGCGAGGCCATCCGCCAGGCGCGCGCCCAGATCGAGCAGATCGCCCGCAGCGACGCGACGGTACTGATCGCGGGCGAATCAGGTACGGGCAAGGAGCTGGCCGCCTGGGCGGTGCATCAGGCCTCGAAGCGCGGCGAGCGCCCCATGCTGTGCGTGAACTGCGCCGCGCTTTCGCCGAACCTTCTGGAAAGCGAACTCTTTGGACACGAGCGCGGGGCTTACACCGGCGCGGACCGCGCCCGTAAAGGCCGCTTCGAGCTGGCCGACGGCGGCACGCTGCTGCTCGACGAAATTTCGGAAATGGCTTTGCCGCTGCAGGCCAAGCTGCTGCGTGTCCTGCAGGAGGGCGAGTTCGAGCGCGTCGGCAGCAGCCAGACGCGCCGCGCGGACGTGCGCATCATCGCCACCACAAATCGTGATCTCAGCGACTGGGTGACACGCAATCGCTTTCGGGCCGATCTGTATTATCGCCTGAATGTGCTGCCGCTATCGCTTCCGCCGCTGCGCGCGCGGCCCGGCGATATCCCCGAATTGGTGACCCATTTTCTGCGGCGGATTAGCGAGCGCGAGGGGCGCTCACCGCTGGCAGTCGAGCCGGAGGCGCTGCGGCTGATGTGCGCGTACTCGTGGCCGGGAAACATCCGTGAGCTGGAGAACATCTGCCAGCGCGCCTCGGCGTTGGTGACGGATAGCGTGCTGCGCGGCGCCACGATCGAGCCGTGGCTGGCGCGAGCCGCGACGGCGCCGGCGGAGTTGTTCGCCAACCTGCGGCCGGGCCGGTTGCTGGAAGACGCCGAACGGCAGCTTATCGAGCGGACGCTGGCGCAGTGTAACGGTCATCGCGAGCGGACGGCACGCACGCTGGGCATGGGCGTTCGCACGCTGGGCATGAAAATCAAGAAGTGGCGCGATGAAGGCGCGTTTCAGGAATTGACGCTGGCCGACCGCGGTGGGAACAGCGTGACCTGCGGCGCGTAGGGTGACATGTGAAGCGTGGGTGGCACGCTTTCACGCGCAGCGGGTAAGCATGCAAGCGCCGGCATGGCTACCCGGCCAAAGCCGTGAAGCCATGCCACCCGGAGACTCTGGCGAGATTTGCGCGGAGCGCAGATCTTGCCGCGCGAGGGCGTGCGGCGGCCCGCGCGCTAGCCGTGCCACGGCGGTTGCGGGCGATTGGTATGGCGGTTGCCCACGGGCGGCTGGAGCCGCGCGCGAGCGGGAGATGACATGGGCTCTTTGGTCGGATCGCTGACGGACAACAACACCACGGCCGCGCTGGTGAACATGCTGTCGTTCACCGAGGCCCGGCAGCAGGTCATTGCCGAGAACGTCGCCAACCTGGGCTTGCCGGGCTATGCCACGCGGCAGCTTGATGGCAAGGCGTTTCAGACGGCGCTGCGCGGCGCGCTCGATGAACGCGCGGCCGATCCGAACAAACCGCTCACGCTGGCCGAGACGGAGGAATTCGGCTCGCGCCCGGATGGCACGCTGCGGGTTACGCCTGTGCAGTGGCCGCAGAATGCGCGCTTCCATGACCGCACCGACGCTTCCGTCGAGCGGCAAATGAGCGAGTTGGCCGAGACGTCCATGATGCATCAGGCCGCATCGACGCTGCTGAAGATGCGATTCGATGACCTGCGCAAAGCGATCCGCGGCCGGTTCTAAATGAGCGAGCATTACCGCCATGACGCCAGGAATTTCAACCGCCAAGACGCCAAGGACGCCAAGACTCAACGTGCGAAGCACGTCATGCTTTCTTGGCGTCCTTGGCGTCTTGGCGGTTGGAATTTCTGGCGTCATGGCGGTAATGCTCATTTAGACCCGGCCGCG